>DASSXC010000061.1:0-8923 GCA_035704205.1 Solirubrobacterales bacterium
CGCTGAGGTGGCGCTGCGAAAAACAAGGACGCCGCGTCCGCCCGGGGCACCCGACCCTCCTTTCGTTGCACGGCTAGGCTCCTCGCCATGGTCATTGGCTTCTGCGGCTCCGGAAACATGGCTGCGGCCACGGCAAGGGGCTGGGCTGGGCATTGGGAGCAGATGCTGTTCTTCGATCCGGACTCCGATAGGGCTCGCAAGCTGGCCGAGGATCTTGGTGGCGAAGCCGTCGAGTCCAACGGGCAGCTGGCGGAGCGGGCCGACGTCGTGCTCCTTGCGGTCAAGCCGGGTGCGCTTCAGCAGGCGGCCGGTGAGCTGGCCGGTGCAGAATCGGTCATCTCGATCTTGGGGGCCACTCCCCTGGAGGACGTCCAGGCTGCATTCCCCGACGCCGAGGTCGGGCGAGTCATGCCAAACGTCGCGGTGGAGGTGGGCGGCGGCGTGCTTTGCATTGCCGGGGAGTTCAGCTCAGAGGTCCGGGGGAAGCTGAGCGTTCTCGGGTCTGTCGTCGAATTGCCCGACTCGCAATTCGATCTCGCCACCGCGGTGATGGCCTGCTCACCCGCGTATTTCGCCCTGGTGGCCGAGGCGCTCACCGACGCCGGTGCCAGTGCCGGCCTGGACGGGAAGCTGGCCGAAAAACTGGTTGTCGAGGCCGCCGCGGGCACTGGATCGCTGATGCGGATCCGCCGGCCGGCCGACGTTCGAGTCTCGGTCACCTCGCCCGGGGGCAGCACCGAAGCCGGGCTGGACGCGCTCGACCAGGAAGGAGCACGGGAGGCGTTTGCGGCCGCCGTGCGGGCCTCGTTGGAGAGGATGCGCGGGTGATCCTGCTGGCGCTCACCCGTCAGGACGTCGCCGACTACGTCGGCGCGCTCTTCCTCGTCTACATCATCCTGATCCTGATCAGGGTGCTGCTCTCGTGGATACCGCGGATGCCGTACAACCCGACCCTGCGGTCGGTGCTCGACTTCATCACCGACACCACCGACCCCTACCTCAACGTCTTCCGCCGCATCATCCCGCCGATCGGGGGCGGTGGCTTCGGCCTCGACCTCAGCCCGATGATCGGCCTGATCGTGCTCTTCATATTGCGCGGCATCGTTGTCGCCCTGATCGCAGGGTGAACGACCCGCGGCGCCGGACCTGGTTGCTGGCGGGGCTGCTCTGCGGCCTCGTCCTGATCGCCGATCAAGCCGCCAAGGCGCTGATCGAGGCGAACCTCGTCCCCGGTGAGCGGGTCGACGTGTGGGGCCCGCTCGAGCTCACCCTTGCCCACAACCGTGGCGTCGCCTTCGGCCTCGCCAGCGGCGGGGGAGTGCTGCTGGTCGCGCTCACCGTGGCCGCCCTGGTCTTCGTCGGGGTCCTCTTCGCCCGCGACCCGACCCGACGGGGGATGTGGGTAGCGGTCGGCCTGCTCGCCGGCGGCGCCCTCGGCAACCTGGTCGACCGGGTGCGCGCCGGGGAGGTCACCGATTACATCGACCTGCTCAGCTGGCCACCCTTCAACCTCGCCGACGTCGCCGTCACGCTCGGGGTCGTGGTCCTGGCGCTGAGCTACCTGAGCGAAGTCGAGCGATGAGCGAGCTGCGGGTCGTCCACCTCGACGAGCGGCTCGCCGTGGTCGACAAGCCCGCCGGACTGGTCGTCCACCCTGCGCCGTCGCACAGTGGACCCACCCTGGTCGACGAGCTGGCGGAGATACTCGGCGGTGGCGCCGACCCGGAGCGCCCCGGCATCGTCCACCGCCTCGACAAGGGCACCAGCGGGCTGCTCGTCGTCGCCCGCGACGACGCCACCCACGCCGCCCTGCAGGAGCAGGTGCGCCGGCGCGAGGTCGAACGGGTTTACCTGGCCCTCGCCGGTGGCCGCCTGGGCTCGCGCACGGGGACGATCGACGCGCCGATCGGGCGGGCGTCGCGCCAGCGTCACCGGATGGCGGTCTCCGGTGCCGCCTCTCGAGAGGCCCGCACCCATTTCGAGGTGCTGGAGCTGCTCGGCGCCGAGACCTACCTCGAGGCCAAGCTGGAGACCGGGCGCACGCACCAGATCCGCGCTCATTTCTCCGCGATCGGTCACCCGCTCGTCGGCGATGCGACCTACGGCGGGGCGGAGAAGTACGGTCTGACCCGGCAGTTCCTGCACGCGCACCGGCTTGCTTTCGCGCACCCGGCGAGTGGCGAGGCGTTGAGCTTCCGCTCGGAGCTGCCCGCGGATCTGGCGACCGCGCTCGACTCGGCCCGCGCCGCCTGAGCCGCCAGGCCCCACTACAATCCCTTCGTTCCAAACCGACCCCCGTCGTGTCCACCCCGGATCCTGACCGGCCCCACGGGCCGAGTCCCCGGCCAGGGCGGCGGGGCTTTCACACAATCAAGGAGAGTTTTCGCAGATGCCAGAGGCAGGCCTGAAAGAGCTGCTGGAGGCCGGAGTCCACTTCGGCCACCAGACCCGTCGCTGGAACCCGAAGATGCGCCGCTACATATTCGGCGAGCTCGACGGGATCCACATCATCGACCTGATCCAGACCGAGGCGCTGCTGGAGAACGCCCGTCGCTTCACCGGCGAGCTTGCCAGCGGTGGTGGCACGGTGCTCTTCGTCGGCACCAAGAAGCAGGCACGCGGCCCGGTCCAGGAATGGGCAGAGCGCTGCAAGATGCCCTACGTCAACCAGCGCTGGCTGGGCGGCCTGCTGACCAACTTCAACACGATCTCGGCCCGGATCGCGCGCCTGCACGAGCTGACCACCTGGCAGGAGGAGGGAAAACTCGAGCTGCTGCCGACCAAGGAGAGGATGGGCATGCAGGCCGAGCTGGCCAAGCTCGAGTACAACCTCGGCGGCGTCCGCGACATGGACCGCCTGCCCGACGCGGTCTTCGTCACCGATCTGAAAACCGAGGAGATCGCGGTGCGCGAGGCCGTGCGCCTGCGGATCCCGATCATCGGCCTGGTCGACACCAACTGCGACCCGACCCAGATCGACTACGTCGTTCCCGGCAACGACGACGCGATCCGCTCCTGCCAGCTCGTGATCGGCACGATCGGCGCCGCGATCGAGGAGGGGGCGGGGGCCTGGCGCGTCCAGGAGGAGCGCCGCCTTGCCGAGGAGATGGAACGGCGCAAAAAAGAGGAAGAAGAGCGCAAGAAGCGCGAGGAGGAAGAGAAAGAGCGGCTCGAAAAAGAGGCGGCTGAGAAGAAATTGGCTGAAGAAGCGGCGGCGAAAAAGGCGGCTGAAGCGCCACCCCCACAGGCTCAGGCCTCACAGGCTCCCGCCAAAGGACAGGCGGGTCAGCCCGCGGGTCCTGTCGCCGCAGGGGACCCACCGCCCCCTCCGGTCGCTAAAGCGTCCTCAGGGGCGGTTCCCCCTACGACGCCACCCGCGGGAGGGTCGTCTGCGGCTCCGGCCGATAAGGCGAAAGCCCCAGCCGCTGAGAAAGCGCCAGCGGAGACTTCGGCCGATGCGGCTGCAGCCCAAACGCCTGAGAAAGCGCCAGCGGAGGCCCCTGCTGAGAAAGAGGAGGGCTCTAAATGAGCGTCACCGCTGCCGATGTGAAGGCTCTCAGGGAGCGGACGGGGGCCGCGATGATGGATTGCAAAGCGGCGCTCTCGGAGTCCGAGGGGGACGTCGATCGGGCTATCGAGATCCTGCGGGTCAAGGGCCAGGCGTCCGCCGCCAAGCGGGAAGGGCGGGGGACCAGCGAGGGGGTCGTCGCCTCCTACATCCACGCCAACGACAAGGTCGGGGCGATGGTCGAAGTCCAGTGCGAGACCGACTTCGTCGCCCGCAACGAGGACTTCAAGGCCTTCGCCTACGAGGTCGCCCTGCACGTCGCCGCGACCGCGCCCAAGTTCGTCTCCGCCGACGAGATCCCGGCCGAGGAGCGCGAAGCCGAGAAGCGGGTCTTCGAGGAGAAGGCGCGCGAGGACGGCAAACCGGACGACGTCATGGAGAAGATCGTCGAGGGCCAGCTCGCCAAGTGGGCAAAGGAAGTGGCCCTGCTCGACCAGGACCACGTCAACGCCGAGAAGCACGACTCGAAGTCGATCGAGGAGCTGCGCCAGGAGCTGGCCGCGAAGACCGGCGAGAACATCCGCGTGGCGCGCTTCGCCTACTTCCGCGTCGGCGAGGGCGATTGACCCAGTCGGAGCCCAAGTTCAGCCGCATCCTCCTCAAGCTCTCGGGGGAGGCGCTGATGGGGGAACGCGAGCACGGCACCGACGCCGCCGAGGTCGAGCGGATCGCCCGCCAGGTGGGGGCGGTGCGCGCCCGCGGCGTCGAGGTGGCGATCGTCGTCGGCGCCGGCAACATCTATCGCGGCCTGCAGGGGGCGGCGGCGGGGATGGACCGCGCCACCGGCGACTACATGGGGATGCTGGCGACCGTGCTCAACGCGCTCACCCTGCAGGACGCGCTGGAGAAGATCGGCGAGCACACCCGGGTGATGTCGGCGATCGACGTCAAGGAGGTGGCCGAGCCCTACATCCGCCGCCGCGCGATGCGTCACCTGGAGAAGGGCCGCGTGGTGATCTTCGCCGCCGGCACGGGCAACCCGTTCTTCACCACCGACACCGCCGCGGCGCTGCGCGCCCTGGAGATCCACGCGGAAACGATCCTGATGGCGAAGAACGGCGTCGAAGGTGTCTACGACTCCGACCCGGCGGTCAACCCCGACGCCAAGTTCATCCCCGCGATCGGCCACCGCGAGGCGATAGAGCGCGGGCTCAAGGTGATGGACTCGACCGCGCTCTCGCTCTGCATGGACAACGACCTGCCGATCTACGTCTTCAACATGGGCGACGAGACGAACATAGATAGGATCGTCGGCGGCGAGAGGGTTGGCACGCTGGTCTCCAGCGCCGCCAGCTGAGACCGGAGAGAGGACCCAGTGGAGCTGATCGACGAGCTGCTCAAAGACGCCGAAGACCGCATGGGAAAGTCGGTGGAGTCGAGCCGTGGCGAGCTCGCGACGGTGCGCACCGGTCGCGCCTCACCGCACCTGCTCGACCGCATCTCGGTCGACTACTACGGCTCGCAGACGCCGCTCAAGCAGCTTGCCAACGTCGCCACCTCCGACGCCCGCCTGCTCACCGTGACGCCCTTCGACAAGGGCTCGATCGGCGAAATCGAGAAAGCGATCCAGGAGTCCGACATCGGCCTGACGCCGAGCAACGACGGCAGCGTGATCCGCCTGCAGATTCCCGAGCTGACCGAGGAGCGCCGCCGCGAGATGGTCAAGGTCGTCCACGGCGTCGCCGAGGAAGGCCGCGTCGCGATTCGCAACATCCGCCGCGACACGATGCAGGACCTGCGCGATCTGAAGAAAGAGGGCGAAGCCGGCGAGGATGACGAGCGGCGCGCCGAGGCGGCGCTGCAAAAGCAGACCGATGAGGCAATCGCCCAGATCGACGAGGCCCTGAAGGGGAAGGAAGAGGAGATCCTCGAGGTGTGACCGCCTCGGCGCGGTACGTCGCGATCATCACCGACGGCAACGGGCGCTGGGCCGAGCAGCGGGGACTGCCCGTCATCGAGGGGCACAGGGCCGGTGCCGACGTGGTCAAGGCACGGCTGCGCGACGCGGTCGAGCTGGGGATCGAGGAGCTGACCGTCTTCTCCTTCTCGACCGAGAACTGGGCGCGACCCTCCGAGGAGGTCGAGGCGTTGATGACGATGTTCGGCGAACGGATCGACGCCGAGACGCCCGAGCTCGACGCCGAAGGGGTGCGGATGCGCTTCCTGGGGCGGCGGGAGGGCGTCGCCGGCGAGCTGACCGAGCGGATGGACTGGGCGGAGGAGACCACCGCCGGGAACGACCGCATCACCCTCTTCGTCGCCTTCAACTACGGCGGTCGGGCGGAGATCGTCGATGCGGCGCGAAGCTTCAAGGGGAGCTCGGAGGACGAGTTCCGCCAGCACCTCTACGCACCCGAGATGCACGACCCAGATCTCCTCATCCGAACCAGCGGCGAGCAGCGGGTCTCCAATTACCTGCTCTGGCAGTGCGCCTACTCGGAGCTGGTCTTTCGCGACGAGCTCTGGCCGGATTTCGACCGTGCGGCCTTCGAGCAGTCGCTGGCCGAGTTCGAGGCGCGGCGCCGACGTTTCGGGAAGCGCGTCTGATGGTCCAGGACCTCTTCGACGACGAGATGTTCGCCGAGGACCCGCCGCCGCGCGAGCGTCCCCCGCGCGAGCCGCGCCGCCGCCGCAATGTCCTCGGCGGCGAGACGGCGAGACGGATCCTCGTCGCCATTCCCTGGGTGGTCTTCGCGATCGCCATCGTCGTGCTCGGCGGCCCGGTGTTTGCCGTGGCGATGGTCGGCATCGGCCTGCTCTGCCTGCGCGAGTACTTCCTGATGACCGCGGAGCTGCGGCCGGTGCAGATTGCCGCCTACATAGCGGTCGTGGCGATGATCGCCGCCGCCTATTTCGGCACCGCCTTCAACGTCCTCCTGCTGGCCACCGCGTCCTTCCCGCTGCTCTTCTTCTTCGGCGCCCGGCGCCGACCCCGCGACGGGATCGTCATCTCGATGGGCGTAACCGTCCTCGGCGCGGTCTGGATCGGCCTGCCGCTCGTCCACGCCGTGCTGTTGCGCGACCTGCCAAACCACGGCGCGGCGCTGCTCGTCGACGTCCTGGTCGGCACCTTCGCCACCGACACCGGCGCCTACGCGACCGGCCGCATGTTCGGCTCGCACCGGATCGCCCCCGACCTCTCACCCAACAAGACGATCGAGGGCCTCGTCGGCGGCTTCCTGATCGGCACGATGGCCTTCTGGTTCGCCGGCCTCTACCAGGACTGGCTCTCGGGGGTGGACGCGCTGATCATCGGCGCCGCCGTGGCGGCGATCGGGCCGATCGGCGATCTCTTCGCCTCGATGGTCAAGCGAGACCTCGGCACCAAGGACACCGGCAAGCTCTTCGGCCCTCACGGCGGCGTCCTCGACCGCCTCGACGCCGTCTTCTTCACGATAGTCGTCGGCTACTACCTCTCCGTCCAACTCGTCTACTGACCCGACCTGCATCGAGGCCCTATTAGGGCCTCGATGCAGGTCGGGTGACGGTCGCCTGGTCTCCCTATGCTCTGTCGTCGATGAAGAAGGTCTTGATACTTGGGTCCACGGGCTCGATCGGCACCCAGGCGCTGGAGATCGTCGCTGCGTCCGAAGAGCTCCAGGTCGTCGGCTTGGCGGCTGCGACGAGCTGGGGGCAGGCGCTCGAACAGGCGCGGCAGCATGGCGTTCCGGCCGTCGCCTTCTCCGATCTTGATGCCGCGGAGCGGGCGCGCTCGGAGTGGGATGGACGTGTCCTGGCCGGCGAGGAGGGGATCCGCGAGCTGATCGCCGACTCCGGCGCCGACCTGGTCCTCAACGGGATGGTCGGCGCGACGGGCCTCGGGCCGACGATCGTCGCCCTCAGCGAGGGCATCGACGTGGCCCTGGCCAACAAGGAGAGCCTGGTGATCGGCGGAGAGCTGACCACGGCGCTGGCCGAGGCGACCGGGGCGCGGCTGCTGCCGGTCGATTCCGAGCACTCGGCGCTCTTCCAGCTGATCGGCGCCGAGCGGCCGGGAACGGTCGAGCGGCTCGTGCTGACCGCTTCGGGCGGGCCCTTCCGCGGCCGCAGCGACCTCTCCGGCGTCAGCGTCGAGGACGCCCTCGCGCACCCGACCTGGAAGATGGGCGGCAGGATCACGATCGACTCGGCGACGCTGATGAACAAGGGCTTCGAGGCGATCGAGGCGCACCACATCTTCGGCGTTCCCTACGAGCGGATCGCGGTCGTCGTCCACCCGCAGTCGATCGTCCACTCCCTGGTGGACCTCAACGACGGCGCCACGCTGGCGCACCTCGGCTATCCCGACATGCGGGTGCCGATCTCCTACGCCCTGCACTTCCCCGAGCGGGCCGACGTCGACGTGCCGCGGCTCGACCTCGCCGCGGTCGGCGAGTTGAGCTTCGAGCAGCCCGACCTGGAGACCTTTGCCTGCCTGCGCCTGGCGCTGGCGGCGGGCGAGGCGGGGGGGACCGCCCCCTGCGTGCTCAACGCCGCCGACGAGGTCGCGGTGGCCGCGTTCCTCGCCGGGCGGATCGAGCTCACGGCGATCGCCGACGTGATCGAGCGCGTCCTCGCCGCGATGCCGGCGCGGCCCGTGACCCATTTCGAGGACCTCTTCGCCGTCGATGCCGAGGCCCGCCGCCGCAGCGAAGAGCAGGTTGGAGGGTTGGCGAGGGTATGAACTGGGTGCTGATCTTCCTGGGCTTCTCGGCCCTGATCATCCTCCACGAGGCCGGTCACTTCTTCGCCGCCAAGGCAACCGGGATGCGGGTCGAGAAGTTCTTCCTCTTCTTCGGGCCGAAGCTGGTCTCGGTCAAACGCGGCGAGACCGAGTACGGGATCGCCGCCATCCCCGCCGGCGGCTTCGTGAAGATCAGCGGCATGAACCCGGACGACAAGCTGCCGCCCGGGGAGGAGCACCGCGGCTACTACGAACAGCCGGTCTGGAAACGGATCGTCGTGATCGGGGCCGGGCCGGCGGTCAACATCGCGCTGGCCTTCGCGATCCTCTTCGTGCTCGCACTTGGTGCCGAACGACCGAACCAGTCGGTCGGAGAAGTCCTGCCAGACACCCCCGCGGCAGCGGCGAACCTCGAGGCCGGCGACGAGATAGTCGCCGTCGACGGCAACCGCTACCCGGGACTGGACACCACCGCCCGCCTCGAACGCTTCCGCGACGACGTCGCCTCGCATCGGTGCGCCGGCAGGCAGGTGGACGGCTGTGTCGCCTCCACCCCCGTGACCCTGACCATCGAGCGGGACGGGGACCTACGCGAGGTTACGGTTCGCCCCGAGTACGACAGCGGCGCGGGACGGGCGCTGGTCGGCTTCGGCTATGGGCTTGAACCCGCCGATCTCAGCGCCGGCGGGGCG
>DASSXC010000062.1:0-5745 GCA_035704205.1 Solirubrobacterales bacterium
AGGAGTCCGAGAGGATCCCAACCGTCACCCCGCTGCCGTCCACTTCGAATTCGGCCCGCGCCCGCGCGGCGAGGAGCTGGACGTCTCCCTCGGAGGTGGCCGCACCGAAACAGGGCGTCACCGCCGCCGCGACCGGACCCGGTCCCGTGGCATAGGCAATCGGGGCAAGCACCTCGGTGGCCGCACTGACCCCCGGAACAGCGGAAAGCGCCCGCAACTCGGCTGGCTTCGCCGCGACGGTGATCGTCTGGTAGCGAGGGCTTGCGTCGACGATCCTCGCCCCGGCCGCGCGGAGGTCGTCGATGCCCGCGAGGGCGCCGCGGGCGAAGCGCACTTCGACGATGACCCGACTGCCGTCGCGAAGCAGGCTGCCAGGACCCCTCGCGGCAACGTCGAGCTCCCTTGCCTGCTTGCCCAGGGGGGACGAGCGCACGGATGGCCTGGCCAGCTCGGCAAGCCGAGGCGAGAGGTCACCGCTCCGGGAGCGGCCCGCGGCCATCGTCGGCGCGGGAGCCGCGACGCAGGCGAGACCGAGGGCGGCAAGCGAGCAGGTCACCATCCGACGGCGGCGCGATTTCCCTGTTGGCATCACGAATTAAGGTATCGACTGGACGATGGGCGAGCTCAATCTCGCCCTTCGCTGTTGGTTTTGTGTCTATAAGACACAGAAATCACAGCGGAAGAGCGTCCGCGGCGGGACGGGCCGGGGGCCGACCCTGCTACGGTCCGCGGCGTTAGGCCGGTAGACCCGGCAAAAAGTTGTGTCTAGCGCTCGCGTCGTTGCTTCACCGCATGTGCCGCGTTCGCAGCACATGAAGTGGAGGCAATTGAATGCCAACTGGAACTGTCAAGTGGTTCAGCGACGACAAGGGCTACGGGTTCATTACGCCCGATGACGGCTCGAAGGACGTCTTCGTTCATCACAGCGCCATCCTGGGTGAGGGCTTCAAGTCCCTGACCGAGGGCGCCAAGGTGAGCTACGAGTCCGAGGAAGGCCCCAAGGGCCCGGCCGCCGCGAGCGTCCAGCAGACCTCGTAACAGCGCACCGCTCTTAGCGTTGGATGAGGCCCGCCTCTGGCGGGCCTCTTCTTTGCCCGCCACCCCTACCCTCCCCCAAGATGACCACCAGAGACGACCTCAGAAACATCGCGATCATCGCCCATGTCGACCACGGCAAGACGACGCTGGTCGACGCGATGCTGTGGCAAAGCGGTGCGTTCCGCAAAGGCCAGGACGTCGCCGACCGGGTGATGGACTCGATGGACCTCGAGCGGGAGAAGGGGATCACGATCCTCGCCAAGAACACGACCGTCAACTACGACGGGGTCAAGTTCAACATCATCGACACGCCGGGGCACGCCGACTTCGGCGGCGAGGTCGAGCGCGGGCTGACCATGGTCGACGGGGTGCTGCTGCTGGTCGACGCCTCCGAGGGCCCCCTCCCCCAGACCCGCTTCGTGCTGCGCAAGGCGCTGGAGGCGAAGCTGCCGGTGATCCTCGTCGTCAACAAGGTCGACCGCCCCGACGCCCGCATCGCCGAGGTCGTCGACGAGGTCTACGAGCTCTTCCTCGACCTCGACGCCGACGACGAGCAGGTCGACTTCCCGATCGTCTACACCAACGCGAAAGCCGGCTGGGCGGCGCTCGAGGAAGGCGCGGAGGGCACCGACCTGACGCCACTGATGGACCTGATGCTGGAGCGCATCCCCCCACCCGAATACGAGCCCGACCATCCCTTCCAGGCCCATGTCACCAATCTCGACGCCGACCCCTACGTCGGCCGCCTCGCCCTCTGCCGGATACGTCACGGCAGCGTCCGGGCGGGCAAACCGATCGCCTGGTGCCGTGCCGACGGCAGCGTCGAGCGGGCGACGATCTCCGAGCTCTACGTGACCGAGGCGCTCGACCGGGTGGCCGCCGAGGAAGCCGGCCCGGGCGAAATCATCGCCGTCGCCGGCCTGCCCGAGGTGACGATCGGCGAGACCCTGGCCGACCCCGACGACCCCCGGCCGCTGCCGGTGATCACCGTCGACGAGCCCTCGCTCTCGATGGTCGTCGGCATCAACACCTCGCCGCTGGCCGGCACCGAGGGCAGCAAACTGACCGCCCGCCAGGTCCGCGACCGGCTCGACGCCGAGCTGGTCGGCAACGTCTCGATCCGCGTCACCGACACCGACCGACCCGATGCCTGGGAGGTGCAGGGACGCGGCGAGCTGCAGCTCGTCGTCCTCTTGGAGCTGATGCGGCGCGAGGGCTTCGAGCTGACCGCCGGCCAGCCGCAGGTGATCACACGCGAGATCGACGGCGAGCTCTGCGAGCCGGTCGAACGGCTGGTGCTCGACGTGCCCGAGGAGTACGTCGGCGCGGTTACCCAGCTCCTCGCCGCGCGCAAGGGGCGGCTCGACCAGATGGTCAACCACTCGACCGGCTGGGTGCGAATGGACTACCTCGTCCCAGCCCGCGGCCTGATCGGCCTGCGCACCGAGTTCCTCACCGAGACCCGCGGCGCCGGCCTGATGCACCACGTCTTCGATCGCTGGGAGCCCTGGGCGGGAGAGCTGCGCACCCGTCCCACCGGCTCGCTGGTGGCGGACCGGCGCGGCCCCAGCGCCAGCTACGCGCTGATGAGCCTGCAGGACCGCGGCACGCTCTTCGTCGGTCCGGGCGAGGAGGTCTACGAAGGGATGATCGTCGGCGAGAACGCCCGCGCCGACGACCTCGACGTCAACGCGATCAAGGAAAAGCAGCAGACCAACATGCGCGCCGCCAGCGCCGAGGTCCTCGTCCGCCTCTCCCCCGCCAAACGCCTCTCGCTCGAAGCCGCCCTGGAGTTCCTCCGTGACGACGAGTGCGTCGAAGTGACCCCCGAGTCGATCCGCCTGCGCAAGGTCGAGCTGGACAAGAACCGGCGGCAAAAGGCGGCGCGGCAGGGGGCCAGGGTGGGCTGAGGATCGTGCCTGGAGGGTGCCGTAAGGGCCATCCCGGCAGGGGTTCCACTTAACTTTTTCGGTGGATCGGGGTTGAGCTGGCGCCCTCTGCGCTCGACGAAAAAGTCACGACGTTCCACCCCTACCGGGATGGCCCTTGGCTCGGCGGAAAGCGGTACTACCCCCGCGCTAGGGAGCTGGTGGTGCTGCCGCCCCGGCAGGAGATGCTGAGCTGGAGGTGCCGCCGGCGAGGTCGTGGTAGAGGACCGTTACGGCGATCGCGAAGATCGGGGCGGTGATCGTCGTTGAGACGATCGAGGCGATCCAGGTCGAGGCTTCGCCGTTGCCGATCGGGTTGGCGATCGCCGCGAGCACGACTCCGATCACGATCACGATCAGCAGGACGACCAGCAGGGTGCCGAACACGGCCCAGGCGTCGCCGCGGACCAGCCGCCAGCTGCGCCTGAAGGCGTCGATCGGGCCGATGCCCTCGACCACGATCGCCGGTGCGCCGACCGACCAGAAGGTGATCAGGATCAAGCCGGGGATAACCAGCAGGACGAAGCCGATCGTGACGCCGATCCCGAAGAGGATGCCGAACCCGATCAGGGGAAGGATGAACGGCGACGCCGCCGAGAAGAGGTCGCCGACCCCCAGATCACGCCGTCCGTCGCGAACGTCCTCGACGAGCTTGACGACGAAGCCGACGTAGAGCGCCTGACCCGCCAGGCGCAGGGCGCCGGCGAGGAAGATGAGGATCACCCCGCCGGCGCTCTGCAGGATGCCGGCGATCAGCCCGACGACGACGAAGACGACGATCGCGCTGCCCAGCAGCGCAGCGAGGTTCTGGCCATAGATCGAGAAGGTCTCGCCGATGACCTCGCCGACGGCGATCCGCTTCGCGGGCGCCGGGGCGGGTGGCTGCGCAGCCTCCATCTGCCAACCCTACGTGCAAGCTCGGCTAAGAGTCAAGAATGAAGGGTTGTGTCCCCTGAAGGGAACACAACCCTTCACAATGCCTCCCGCTAGACCGTTGCTGCGGCCTGCTCGGCCTGGCTGGTCTCGGCGGCTTTGGCTGCTGCTTCGGCCTCGGGCGTGGGCTCGTCGACGTTGCGGGGCAGCAGCACTTCTTTGGCGATCACCAGGCGCTGGATCTGGCTGGTGCCCTCGTACAGCTGCATGATCTTCGCGTCGCGCATCAGTTTCTCGACCGGGTACTCCTTGATGAAGCCGTAACCGCCGTAGACCTGCACGGCGTCGACGGTGATCTCCATCGCCGAGTCGGCGGCGAAGCGCTTCGCCTCGGAGGAGACGAGGGTGTTGCGCTTGCCCTGGTCGAGCAGCACGGCGGAGTTCCAGACCAGCAGCCTGGCGGCGTCGACCTTGGTCGCCATGTCGGCGATCATGAACTGGATCGCCTGGTGCATCGCGATCGGCACACCGAACTGAACCCTTTCCTTGGAGTACTCGACGGCGTACTCGAACGCCGCGCGGCCGATGCCGACGGCCATCGCCGAGACGCCGGGGCGGGTGCGGTCGAGGGTCATCATTGCCAGCTTGAAGCCCTTGTTTTCCTCGCCGATCAGGTTCTCGGCCGGGATCTCGACTTCGTCGAAGGAGATGGTCGCGGTGTTGGAAGCCCGCTGGCCCATCTTGTCCTCCTTCTTGTCGACCGTGACCCCGGGGAGGTCGGCGTCGACGACGAAGGCGCTGATCCCGCGATGGCCGGCCTCGGGGTCGGTCTTGGCGTAGACGGTGAAGTAGTCGGCGTAGCTGCCGTTGGTGATGAAGCACTTGGAGCCGCTGATGATGTACTTGTCGCCCTTCTTGACGGCACGGGTCTTCATCCCGGAGACGTCGGAGCCGGCGTCCGGCTCGGTCAGGCAGAAGGAAGCGAGCTTCTTGTCTTCGGTCAGCATCCCGAGGTACTTCTTCTTGGTCTCCTCGGAGCCGCCGAGGGCGATCGGCGCGGAGGCAAGGCCGTTGGCCATCAGCGAGGTGCCGATGCCCGAGCAACCCCAGCCCATCTCCTCCTCGATCAGGCAGCCGGAGAGGTAGTCGAGGCCGGGTCCGCCGTAGGCCTCGGGGATGTGGGTGTTCATCAACCCGACCTCCCAGGCCTTGTCGATGATCTCCTGCGGCCAGGTCCCCTCTTTGTCGTGCTCCCAGGCGACCTTGCGGATCTCTTTCTCCGCGAAGTTGTGCGCCAGCTCGCGCAGATCCTTCTGCTCGTCGGTCAGGGTGAAGTCAACCACGACTCGAAGCTCCTTTTCTCGGGTGGGAGTGGGCCGATTGACTAGTCAGTCAACCAGCGCAAAGGTTAGCGGATGCCCTAAAACCCAGCCGATGGGCCTAAAACAGGACGCATAGCGACCGAAATCGGCCCATCGGCGGCGGGGAGGCGGCTAGTCTGGGTAGGCGATGGTTCCGGTGGGCGATCTGATCGATATCCAGGCGGGCTTCGTGCTGACGCTGATTACGCTGATCGCGCTGCCAATCGCGCTGATCGCCTTTGCCCGCACCGGGCCGCTCTGGCAGAGCGTCGGCAAAGGACCCTTCGCGATCGAGCAGGAAATTCCGCCGCCGAGCAGCATCTCCCGGCCGGATCCACCCGTGGACCGCAAGCTGCAGGAGGCGGAGGCGCGCCAGATGCTCGAGGCGAAGTCCTATCGCCGCCAGCAACGCGGCGAGGCGCCGCTCGACATCGAGGCGGAAGTGACGCGCCTGCTCGACTCCCCCGGCGCCGCCGGACCGGCGATCGACGAGAAGCTGCGCTCCGAGGTCCGACAACTGGTGATCGCCCGCAACGAACGCCGTA
>DASSXC010000063.1:0-7560 GCA_035704205.1 Solirubrobacterales bacterium
AACTCGAGCGCGCGCGGGTCGGTGAGCGGCCGCAGCCGCTGCTCGCGGATCAGGTGCTCGTCGACGCCGCCGAGCCGCCCGCCATACGTCGTGTAGACGGGCACGCCGAGCGCCGCCGCCTCGCGGTTCATCGTGCCGCCGGCGGAGACGACGAGGTCGGCGAGGGCGACCAGGCTCTGCGCCTCGACCGCCCCCGGCGGCAGGATCAGCGAGGGCAGCTCCAGGCTCTCGACCAGCTCGCGCTGCGCCTGCGTGCGCGGCAGGACGACCGCGTGCACGTCGCCGTCGCTGCCCAGCCGCTGCAGGACTTTGGGGAAGAGCGGATTCGACTTGCGGTGGTAGAGCGAGACGTCGGGAGGGGGTCGGACGATCACGACGACCCGCCGGGTGTCGACCGAGAGCCGCACCAGCGCCTCTTGGTCGGGCTCGAAGTCATAGAGGTAGTACTCCTCCTTCAGCCCCGGATAGGGGAAGAGCTTGTCCGGGCCGACGCCAAAGCGGCGCAGGCGCTCCGGCGGAACCGAGTCGGGGAACATCACCCGCCTGGCGAGGCGGCAGCCGATGCGGTGCTGCGTGACCGCGTACTCGTAGTCGTGCATGTTGGCCTCGGGAACGCCGAGCAGCCGCGCCGCGATCGCCAGGTCGTTGGAGCCGTGAGCGAGCGCGAGGTCGAAGGAGTGGCCGCGCCCGAAGCGGATCATCGCCGTCGTGCGGGCACCGAGCCGTTGCGCCTTGCGCAGTCGCGAAGCGCCACCGTGGCGCCCGATCGGCGTGTGCTCCATCCCGTGCAGCTCGAGCAGGGCCTGGGTCTGCGCGTAGTCGCGCGAGGTGACCTCGACCGCGTGGCCCTGCGCCCGCAGCCGCTCGATGATCGGGCGCAGGACCAAAACATGAGCGGGAGCGCTCATATCGACCCAGATGTTCATCGCAGGACCATATTTGCTCGCGGGCACGAGCCTGCCCGGATCTAAAAGATCCCGTATTCGCGCACCAACGACTCAAGCCGCGTCTCGAAGAGGAGAGCAAGCAAACCCTGCTGAAAGTCCCCCACCAAGTCCTTGCCTCGATTGAAGACCTCGGACCCTCTTGCCTCGTCTCGAGACAATTGCTCCAGCTCGGTCCTTGCCTCTCGATCGCCGAGAAGACCGATGAAGCGATCATAGGCGCCAATCGCTCGAACCCCCGCATCCACAGCATCGAGTTCGAGAAAAGCCCATGCGATGCGATCGATGGAGGGCCTCTCCAGTGTCTCGGCAAGAAATAGCCTGATATCGGCCGCCGCAAACCGATGGCAAAGCAAAACCGGCAACAAGCCACCCGCAAAGAGGGCCTTGCGTGAAAGACCGAGCTTCAAGTTGCGCAACGCCCACTTTTGACCAGCCCCCTCCCGTTCCTTGCCGACGAAATCAACGCAGATCGTCCGCCAGTAACGGATCAAATCGTTGAGCAGGAACCGGGGCGGCCGATACTCCTTGACCGAGTCGTCCAAGTAGCCATTCAGCACCCGGGAACGGCATGCGAGGTGCGCATCCTCGTTCAGGGCGCCGGTGGACTCCAGGAGAAGCAACATTCGCCTGGTCAGGTTCTTGTTGTCATCCCCGTCCAAGCCGATGTGGTCAACCAGATGGTCGCACGCGACAAGCGAAGCGAAGATCCCCTGCGTGCCAGGCTTGCGATCCTCAGATCCGATCGCCTCCTCCACCTGCGATGGGGTCGGATGAGCTTTTGCATGCTCGCTGCCGTTGACGAGAATTGCCCAATCGTCATCGCTGTGCGCGGTGAGCTCACCGCGCCCCCACGAACCAAAGAGCGCCACGCATACATCGGGGTCGCAACTCACCGCCGCAAGCCGACCCCTCATCTCAGACAGCTGGTGCTCGGTCCTGGCCCGAGCCTCGGTCAGGTTTGGAAATCCCCGGTCGCTGCGCTCAGCGAGTTGTTCGAGAGCACTCACGAGGACCGCTTCGTCGCTAGCGCGGTTCCGCCTCGAGGATCCAGGGAACGTCGCTGCAGCGATAAAGCAACGGAGCAAAGAGCTCTTCTTGCTCGAGGCTCAGCGGCACATGGCTGAGCTCAGCGGACATCGAGCTGAGATGAACGTGCCGCAAGCGGCCAGCAAACCGGTCGAGCAATTCCCCACCGGCTTCCATCGTTGGGTCCACGGTCCAAGCATGAGCCACGTCGAAGCAGAAGCCGGCTTCCGGCAACGCGCTGAACAGGGTCGCGAGATCATCACCTGTCTGGCCAGCCCGCTTGCGGGAGTCCATGTTCTCGATGACCAACCGGCTGCCGAGCACCCTGTATGGCGCTGGATCTTTGATCTGGTCGGGGTGAAGCACGATCGCTTTGACGAAAACGGGCAACCCAGCCAGCAGTGTCGCCAGCTCGGCCTCGGGCATCCGCCGGGCCTTGCTTGGACCGTGAACGCTCACATACCGAAACGGCAGGGCCGGTGCATCATCGAGAAAACGCAGGAGCCCCGGAAGCTCGTCCTCGCTGAGGGCCGTCAGCTCAACCGCGAAGCTCGAAACGCGACTTGCCTCTTCGAGAAGCCTAGGCCAATCACCCCGGTTGTCGACCATGTAGCCGGTCGATGCACCGACAGGATGGTGCCCAAGGGGAGGCGCCATTTCAGTCTCCAGGGGTGAATTCACTTCACTCAAATTACCGCTGAGCCAAGACGGCGCTACCCGGTCTCGTTCCTCGCAAGGTGCAACAAATCCAACTGCCTCAACACCAGTGGATCAGACGGCTGCGGCAGAGAGCTGGGGATACAGCGGGTGGCGCTCCATCAGGGCCGTGGTTCGCTCAGACAAGCTGTCCTTCTCAGCCTCGAAGTCCGCGGAGAGAGCGGTGGCGATCACCGCGGCGATCTCGCTGAAGTCTTCCTCCATCAGGCCGCGGGTGGTCAGCGCCGGGGTGCCGATCCGCAGGCCGGAGGGGTTCATCGGCGGGCGCTCGTCGAAGGGGATCGCGTTGCGGTTGACCGTGATCCCGACGTCCTCGAGGCGGGTCTCGGCGGTCTTGCCGTCGAGACCGCTGGGCGTCAGGTCGACGAGGACGAGGTGGACGTCGGTGCCGCCGGTGAGGACCGGTACGCCGTTCGCTTCCAGGCCAGCGGCGAACGCCTGCGCGTTGGCGATCGTCTGCTTCTGACGGATCTTGAACTCGTCCGTGGCGGCGATCCGCAACGCCACCGCCTTGGCGGCGATCGTGTGCATCAGCGGCCCGCCCTGCTGGCCGGGGAAGATCGCCTTGTCGACCGCCTTGGCGTGCTCCTCCTTGCAGAGGATCATGCCGCTGCGCGGCCCGCAGAGCGTCTTGTGGATCGTCGTCGTGACGACGTCGGCGTGCGGCACCGGATTGGGATGCTGATCGGCGGCGACCAAACCGGCGAAGTGAGCCATGTCGACCATCAGCTTGGCGCCGACCGAGTCGGCGATCTCGCGGAAGGCGGCGAAGTCGAGCTGGCGCGGGTAAGCGGACCAGCCGGCGACGATCAGCTTCGGCCGGTGCTCGTGGGCCAGCCGCTCGACCTCGTCCATGTCGACGACGAGGTCCTCGCGGCGGACGTGGTAGGCGACGATCTCGTACAGCTTGCCCGAGACGTTCAGCTTCATCCCGTGGGTGAGGTGGCCGCCGTGGTCGAGCGCCATGCCCATGATCGTGTCGCCGGGTTCGAGCAGCGCCATGTAAGCGGCGTTGTTGGCCTGGGCGCCGGCGTGGGCCTGGACGTTGGCGTGCTCGGCTCCGAACAGCGCCTTGGCCCGGTCGATCGCCAGCTGCTCGGCGACGTCGACCTCCTCGCAGCCACCGTAGTAGCGGTTGCCCGGATAGCCCTCGGCGTACTTGTTGGTCAGCACCGAGCCGACCGCTTCCAGCACCGCCCGCGGGACGAAGTTCTCCGAGGCGATCATCTCCAGCGTGTTCTGCTGGCGACGCAGCTCGGCGTCGAGCACGGCGGCGATCGCCGGATCGACCTCCGACAAGGGGGCGGCCTGCAGGTCTTCGGGCAGCTCGGTCACGGTTTGACCGACCATAGCAACGGGCAGGGATAGCCGATGCGGGCGTGGAAAATGCCGATCGAATGACCCGACGAGCTTCATCCGCAGCCGCTCTCATCGCCGCTCTCCTGCTCCTCACCGCGGCGCCGGCCGCCGCGGCGGAGGTCGTCAACCCCTGCGAGACCACGGAAGCACGCCAGCTCCTCTGCCCCAACCTGAAGATCGGCAAGCCGGCCGACATCTACGTCGATCGCCACGGCGGCAAGGCGCTGCTGCGCGCGACCAGCGACGTGAGGAGCCGTGGCAGGGGACCGATGGAGCTGCGCGGCCACCGCAACGGCTGGCACTCGATGCGGGTCGACCAGCGCATCCACCGGGTCGGCGGCGGCCTGCTCGCCCTGCCCACCGAGGCGACGCTGCACTTCACCGACGTCGGCGCCTACTTCGGCGGCAGCTACTGGAAGGTCCACCAGCTCGCCGGCTTCACCCTGCACCGGGTCGGGCCCGACGGCAAGGTCGGACCGGCGCTCCGCACCAGCCCCAAGCTCAACTACTGCCTGCGTGACCTCGAGCGCACCCGCGCCGGCCACCGCTCGCCACCGACCCGCCACTACCCCGGCTGCAGCCAGGACCCCTACACCGACGCGGTCACCCTGGGCACGTCGGTCGGCTGGTCGGACATCTACCCCGCCCCCTACGACAAGCAGTGGATCGACGTCAGCGGCCTGCGCGGCTGCTTCGCCTACACAATGACCGTCGACCCCAAGGAACTGCTCTTCGAGTCGAACGAGCGCGACAACTCGGCGCAGCGGCTAGTCCGTCTCCCCTATCGCGGTCAGCCGGGCTGTTAGGTCTCCCCCGGAGAGCCCGCCTTCGCGCAGGACCTCCCACTGACCGGCTTCGTCGAAGCTGGTCAGGTCGATCACCGTCGACGGCAGACCGGTGAGGCGACCGCCGTCGATCGCCAGGTCCACCGCCGCGAGGACCGCCGTGTCGATTTCGCCGAACTCCCGCGGCGCCCACTCGCCGCTGACGTTGGCCGAGGTCTGGAAGACCGGGCACATCGCGCCGGCGAGGGGGCCGTCGATCAGCCGCACGCCGAGCCGCCGGCGATCCTCGCGACAGGCGAGCGGGTAGCGCTCCTTGGGGTTGTCGATGACCAGCGTCACGGGCCCCGGCAGCAGGGCACCAACCGCCTCCCGCGTACGCGGCCCGAGCTCCTCAACCAGCTCACGCATCGCCAGCGGCGAGAAGTACATGACGGCTGAGGGTTTGCCCTCGTCGCGACCCTTGATCCCATGAACGCGGTCGATCGCCACCACGCTGAGCGGGTCGCAGGCGAGGCCGTAGAGGCCGTCGGCGGGAAAGATCGCGACGCCGCCGGCGGCAATCGTCCGCTCCAGCGCGGCGCGCGCCGCCTCCGCCCCATCGCCCCTAATCGAGACAACCTCGCTCATCGCCGCGATCCTGAAGCTTTCCACCCCTCATAGGGGATACAAGTCTTCAACATCACCGTTGACCCCAGACGATGCGGGGGGTGCCGGCGAGATCGGTGCGGGCCTCGACCTTGGCGAAGCCAGCCTCGAAGAGCAGCTCGCTGACGGCCTCGGCCTGACCGGCGCCGACCTCCAGGGCCAAGCCCCCACCTGCGTTCGCCTTCTGTACGGCCATGAGGGACAAAAGGCGAACGCGGTCGGCGAGAAGGGCGCGGATCGCGTCCAAGCCGTCGGGACCGGCGAGCAGCGCCTCCCGCGGCTCCCACTCGGTCACCTCCGGCTCGAGTCCGCCCCATTCGCTCTCGGCAACGTAGGGGAGATTGGCGAGGACCAGGTCGAACTCATCTGGCTCGGGAGGCAGCATCGCCTCCACGAACCGGACGCGATTCCCCAGGCCCAGACGCCGAGCATTGGCACGCGCGACCTCGAGTGCCGCCGCGGAAGTATCCGTGGCCGACACCCCGCAACCCGGCAGCTCGTCGGCGACCGCCAGGGCGATGGCGCCCGACCCAGTGCCCACGTCCAGCACGCGCCGTGGCTCCAGCTCCAGAGCCAGCTCGACCAGCAGCTCGGTCTCCGGGCGGGGGATCAGCACCCGCCGATCGACCGCCAGCTCGATAGAGCGAAAGCCCTTGCGACCGAGGATGTAGGCGACCGGCTCGCGCCGCAAGCGGCGCCGCACCATTTCGGCGAAACGCCGGCCGGCGTCCGCCGGGATACCCGCCTCGCGGTCCGCCGCCAACCGCGCCCGATCCCAGCCAATGGCTTCGGCCAGCAGCAATTCCGCGTCGAGCCGCGGCGTTTCGACCCCAACCGCAGCAAGCGCGTCAACCGCGCCCGCCAGCGCATCCCCAAGGCTGCCCGCCATGACCGCATCCGACCTTCGCCCCACCCTGCCGTGGTGAATGTCGGATGCGGTCACGTCGTCGTGCCCGCTGCCGCCGCCTCCAGCCGTTGTCTCTTCTCCTCGGCCGCCAATGCGTCGCTGAACTCCCCGAGGTCACCCGCCAGCACCGCATCGATGTTGTGCGAGGTCAGCTTGATCCGGTGGTCGGTGACGCGACCCTGCGGGAAGTTGTAGGTGCGGACCTTCTCCGAGCGCTCGCCGCTGCCGACCTGCGCCTTGCGCTCGGCCGCCACCTTCGCCTGCTGCTCGGCGAGCTCGCGCTCGTACAGTCGCGCGCGCAGCACCCGCATCGCCTTCTCGCGGTTTTGCAGCTGGGACTTCTCGTCCTGCATCGAGACGACGATGCCGCTCGGTTTGTGGGTGATCCGCACCGCCGAGTCGGTCGTGTTGACCGACTGGCCGCCGGGCCCCGAGGAGCGGTAGACGTCGATCTGCAGGTCGTTCTGATCGACCGCGACCTCGACCTCCTCGGCCTCCGGCAGCACCGCCACGGTCGCGGTCGAGGTGTGGATGCGGCCCTGCGACTCGGTCTCGGGCACGCGCTGCACCCGGTGGGTGCCGCCCTCGAACTTGAAGATCGAGTAGGCGCCCTCGCCCTTGACGGCGAAGGTCACCTCCTTGAAGCCCCCGACCTCGGCCGCCGACTGCGAGAGCACCTCGGTCGCGAAGCCGCGCTCTTCGGCGTAGCGGGTCAGCATCTTGTAGAGGTCGCCGGCGAACAGCGCTGCCTCGTCGCCACCGGTCCCCGCCCGGATCTCGACCAGCACGTTCTTGGCGTCGTTGGGGTCACGCTCGACCATCGCCAGCCTGATCTCCTCTTCAAGCTCCTCCAGCCGCCCCGGCGCCTCCTCGACCACCCTGCGCAACTCAGGATCCTCCCCCTCCTCCAACAGCTCCCGAGCCCCCTCCAGATCGTCCTTCAAAGTCCGGTACTCCCCGGCCAGCGCCTGAGCGGGCTGCAGCTCGCGGTATTCCCGCCCAACCTCGGCATAGCGCTGCCGGTCCGAAATCACCTCCGGATCCGACATCAGCTTCTCCAGCTCAGAGAACCGCGCGTCTATCTGTTCGACCAACGACTCGATCATGGGGGGAGAACCATAGGCGCAACTCGGACGGGTGGCACGGCGGAGGGGGTGTCCGGGCGGGCGCGGCG
>DASSXC010000064.1:0-11930 GCA_035704205.1 Solirubrobacterales bacterium
CGACCGAGGAGGCGATGCGGGGCGGCTGGTTCCACAGCGGCGACATGGCCCGCGCCGACGAGGACGGCTACTTCTACATCGTCGACCGCAAGAAGGACCTGATCATCCGCGGCGGCTACAACGTCTACCCGCGTGAGGTCGAGGAAGTCCTCTACGAGCACCCGAAGATCCGCGAAGCCGCAGTCGTCGGCGTCCCCCACGACGAGTGGGGCGAGGAGATCGGCGCCGCGGTCGTCCTCCACGAGGGCGAGGAGCTCGACCCCGAGGAGGTCAGCGCCTACGTCAAGGACCGCATCGCCGCCTACAAGTACCCCCGCCTCGTCTGGTTCCTCGACGACCTCCCCAAGGGCCCGACCGGCAAGATCCTCAAGCGCGAGATCGAGACTCCCGCCGCTGCCCAGAGCTGACGCCATCCGTGATGCATCGAGGCCCAAATAGGGCCTCGATGCATCACCCTTTCCTCAAACTGGCTGACTGGCCAGTTTCGCGATAACCTTTCGACGGCAGCCCCTCCCGCAAACCGCGCCTGCACCCAAAGGAGAAAGATGAGCGTCGCATCCCAGAGCCTGATGGACAACATCACCTACGAGGACCTCTACAAGCGCTGGGAGCAGGGGAACTGGAGTGCCTATGACATCGACTTCTCCGAGGACCGCAACGGTTGGGAGGCGCTGAGCGACCTTCAGCGGCGCTCGGCGATGTGGATCTACTCGATGTTCTACTACGGCGAGGACAGGGTGGCAGACACGCTCGCCCCCTACATCACCGCCGCCCCGACCGAGGAGCAGTCCTACTTCCTCGCCACCCAGCAGGTCGACGAGGTGCGCCACTCGGTCTTCTTCCATCGCTTCTTCAAGGAGGTGATCGGGGTCGGCGGCGACTCGATCGAGCAGACCCTCTCCTCGACGATGCCGCAGCTCAACTGGGGCTACCGGGGGATCTTCGACCGGCTCGACCTGATGGCCGAGGAACTGCGCAAGGACCGCTCCGTGCCCAAGTACGCGCAGGCGATCGCCCTCTACCACCTGATCGTCGAGGGCAGCCTCGCCCAGCCGGGACAGCACTTCATCGAGGACTTCTTCGCCTCGGAGGAAACGATGCCCGGCTTCAGCGCGGGGATGGGGAACGTCTCCAAGGACGAGCAACGCCACATCGGCTTCGGCGTCAAGGTCCTCTCCGAACTGCTCGCCGAAGGGCATCCGGGGTGGGAGGAGAACCGAGCCGCGGTCATCGAGCTGCTGCGCGAAACGCTGCCCTACGGGCCGGCCGTCTTCTACCCGCCGAACATGGACCGCTCCTACACCGAGTGCTACGGCTTCTCGCTCGAGGACATCTTCTCCTTCGGCCTCAAACTGATCCGCCAGCGCTGGCGCACGATCGGCTACCCGACCGAGGAGATGCCGCCCGGGGTCTTCCCCTTCGACCCAGAGGCCTCAGCCGAGGAAGTCGCCGAGCGCCAGGTGAAGCTGATGGAGGCGGGCGTCCTCGGCCCGCCCGACGGACCGGTGCCCGACGCCTCGCCGGAGACCCAGCGCCTCTACTTCGACGTCGTCAAGCGCGTCGCCGATCCGGCCGCCGCAAACGGCTCGCCGCTCGTCTACCAGTACCGCTTCAGCGACGCCGACCCCTGGCACCTGACGCTCGACAACGGCTCGACCAGGGCGGAACCGGGCGAGGCGCCCAATCCGACGCTCACCCTGGAGGCGAGCTGGGCCGACTTCGTCGCGATGGGCAAGCCGGAAGCGAATCCGCTGAAGATGATCGTCCAGCGCCGCATCCGCCCGCGCGGCAAGGTCCGCGAGATCGCCCGTCTGCGCAAGGTCTTCCGCTAGGAGATCGGCGGGCGGCGGTCAGCCCAGGGCCGCTCGGCCTCGAGCTGGGCTGCCAACGAGAGCAGCGTCGCCTCGTCGCCGGAGCGGCCGACGATCTGAACGGCAAGCGGCATGCCGTCCGCGGCGAAGCCGGCCGGCACCGACATCGCCGGGTTGCCGAGGTGGTTCCAGGGGACGCAGTACGGATAGAAGCGGCTCATCCCGAGCACGGTCCAGAGCGCCCCGCGTCCCTCCCAGCGCCGCACCGGCAGCGCCGTGCCGCCCATCACCGGCGTCATCAGCAGGTCGTGGCTGTCGAAGACCGCGCTGACCCGGGCAGCGTCGGCGGCTTCGGCGCGACGGGCCCCCTCGAAGAGCGGCTGCGGGATCAGCCGGCCGAGCTGGGCGAAGCCTCGGGTGCGGCGTTCGAGTCGCTCTTGATGCGGTACCTTGGCGAAGTCTTCCGCCGCTCCCCGCAGGTAGCGGGGAACGATGTTGTTGCCGATCCCGCCCCAATTCGGATCGCGCTGCTCGACCTCGTGGCCGAGCGAGCGCATCAGCTCAGCCGTCTCGGCGACGGCGCCCTTGGCGATGTCCGAGACGGCCGGCGGCGCGGCGGCTCGCGGCGGCGCGGTCGACCAGGCAACCCGCAGCTTGCCCGGAGAGGCCTGCGCCGACTCGACGAAGGGCCGCTCCGGGGGGGCGGGTGCCCCCGGCTCCTCCGAGCCGCCGCTGACGACGTCGAGCCAGAGCGCCGTGTCGAGCACCGTGCGGCTGACGCAGTTGTAAGCGGAGAGGCCATTCCAGTGCTCGCGGTCGGGAGCCAGGGAGACACGGCCGCGCTGCGGTTTCAGCCCGAACAGGCCGCAGGAGGCCGCCGGGATGCGGATCGACCCGGCCCCGTCGGTGGCGAGCGCGATCGGCACCAACCCAGCCGCCACCGCGGTCGCGCTGCCGCCGCTCGACCCGCCCGAGGTCCGCTGCGGGTTCCAGGGATTGCGGGTCACGCCCCAAGTCGCGGTCTCGGTGAAACCGCAGATCGCCAGCTCGGGAAGGGTCGTCTTGCCGACCAGGATCGCGCCGGCCTCGCGCAGGCGCCGCACGATCTCGCTGTCGGCCTTTGCCGGCTGATCAAAGCCGTCGGTGCCGTAGGTGGTGACGTCGCCGGCGACGTCGACGCAGTCCTTGATCGCGATCGGCACCCCGAGCAGCGGCCGCTCCTCCCCCGCCTTCAGCCTGGCCTCGGCCTGCTCGGCTTCGAGCAGCGCTTTCTCGGCGAACACCGTGCGGAACGAGTTGAGCTGCGGGTCGAGGCGAGCGATGCGATCGAGGCACAGCCGCACCAGCTCGCCCGGCGAGACCTCTCCAGCCCGCACCATCTCAGCCTGCTTGGCCGCCCCCGCGAAGGCGATCTCCTCGCTCATGCGGGTAAGCGTATTAGGCCTTGGTGGGCTCGGGCTCGGGGGTGCCCTTGCCACCCTCGAAGCTGAGCCGCGGCAGCACCCTGTCGAGCCAGGACGGCATCCACCAGTTCCAGTCGCCGAACAGCTTCATCGCCGCCGGCACGAGGATCAGACGCACCAACGTCGCGTCGAGCGCGATCGCAACCGCGCAGCCGAGGCCCAGCTCTTTGATCGAAGGCACTCCGGTGAGGACGAAGACGGCGAAGACGCAGCTCATGATCAGCGCCGCGGACGAGATCGTGCGGGCGCTGGAGGCAAGGCCCTCGGCGACGGCGCGCTCGTTGTCGCCGTGCTCCATGTAGCGCTCGCGGATCCGCGACATCAGGAAGACCTCGTAGTCCATCGAGAGGCCGAAGACGATCGCGAAGATCAGCGGCACGTTGATCGTGTCCAGCGCTCCGAGGCTTTCGAAGCCGAGCACGCTGTCGAGCCAACCCCACTGGAAGATCGCCACGAGCACGCCGAAGGCAGCGCCGATCGAGAGCAGGTTCATCAACACGGCCTTCAGCGGCAAGAGGATCGAGCGCAGCATCACCATCAGGACGACGAAGCTGAGCGCGAGGACGAAGCCGATGATCTTCCAGAGCGAGCCGGAGATCTGGGCGCGGGCGTCGTCGGTGCGCGCGGTCTCGCCGCCGACGTCGACGCTGCTGGCAGCCGCGGCGAGGCCGCTGGTGGGGACAACCGTGTCGCGCAGCCTGCCGACCATGGCGGAGGCGGCCTCCGAGTCGCTCGGCGCGCTGGAAGTCGCTTCGATCAGGACGCTGCCCTCGGCATAGACAGGCGGGGAGACCGAGCTTATGCCTGGCTGAGATGCCACCTCGCGGCTGAACCTGCCAACCGCCGCCCGGTCGACAGCGCCGGGGAAGGAGGCGACGATCTGCACCGGATCGGCGCCACCGCCGACCTGTTCGGCGACCAGCTCGTTGCCGACTCGCACGTCGCTGTCCTTGGGGAACTGCTGGATCGCGTTGGTGCCGGTATCGAGCGAGAGGATCGGGATTGCGAGGAAGAGGAGGATGCCCGCCGCGCCGCCCGCGGAGAGCCAGGGACGGGCCATGACGCGGTGGCTCCACCTGACCCAAAAGGCCTCGCGATCGACCGGGCGCTCGCGCCGCGGGATCCAGCCCAGCACCCGGGCGACGATCCCACCCGGCATCACCCGGTCGCCGAGCATCGCGATCAGCGCCGGCAGCAGCGTCGTCGCGGTGAGGATCGAGACGGCGACGACGGTCATCGCGCCGAGCGCCATCGAGCGCAGCGCCTGGTTGTCGACCATCCAGAGACCGGCGAGCGAGACGATCACCGCGATCCCTGAGAATGCAACGGCCAGCCCCGAGGTCGCGAGCGCCTCGGCGCGGGCCTCCTCGCAACCACGCCCGTCGCGCCGCTCCTCGCGGTAGCGGGCGAGGATGAACAGCGAATAGTCGATGGCGACGCCGATGCCGATCATCGAGGCCATGTTGGTGACGAAGACCGAGGTCGACATCTGCAGCGAGAGGAAATAGATCAGCGCACCGGTGACGATCACGCTGACGAAGCCGAGGGTCAGCGGCAGGGCGGCCGCGGCGAGCGACCCGAAGATGACGAGCAGGATCAGGGCGACGATCGGGAAGCCGCTGGCCTCGGCCTTGGCGAGGTCTTCCTTGGAGAGCTCCTGCATCCCCGCCCAGACGGTCGCCTGCCCGGCGAGGTAGGGCGTGACGCCCCCCTGCGCCGCGCCGGGATCGAGCCCTTCGCGCAGGTCGACCGCGGAGTCCACCAGCTCGTCCTGGGAGACCTGGCTGCTCAGCGGCAACAAGGCCCTGTCGCCACGGCGCAGTTCCACCTCGGCGCGGCGCGCGACGGGCGCCGGCAGGGAGACCCCTTCGACCGTGGCGACCTCGTCGCGCACGCGACGCACGGCTGCAGCGCGCTCGGCCTCGCTGGCGCTCGGCACCGCTCGCAAGGACACTGCGATGCCGTTCGCCTCGCTGACGAAGACGCCCTGCATCGCGTCGGCAACCGCCTTGGATTCGCTGCCAGGCACGTCGAAACCGCCGCCCGTAAGGTGTTCGGTCTGCCGCGCGGCGAGCGGAAGCGCGACGAGGACGATCAGGACCCAGGCGGCGACGACGAGTCGGCGTCGGCGCGCCAGGAACCCTGCAAGTCGGAGCATCGCGTCGTGCATTGGCTGGACAGCCAGCCTTTCGCAGCGAGCCTCAGGGGTCTGTGAGGAGGGTCACTCCCCGGCGAGCAGGAAGCGCGCTGAGGCCGCGCCGGCCGCCAGGGCGGTGCTGATGTCGCGGCCCGGCTCGGAGAGGGCCTGCAGGGCGAAGCCGTCGCCCACGGCGAAGAGGTAGGCGACGATCGCCTCGGCGTCGTAGCGCAGGCTGAGCACGCCCTCGCGCTCCTTCGCCTCGAGCACCTCGGCGACGTGGGAACGCGTGCGGTCGAAGAGCTGGCCGACCTCGTGCTGGATCTCCGGGTTGCGCCGCCCGGCGCTGAACAGCTCGTAGAGCAGCAGGAAGAAGGCGGGTTCGTTCTCGATCAGGTCGGTGAGGTTGGCGACCAGCACGTCGATCACGTCGTCGACGGTCTTCGCGCCTCCCAGCGGCTCGTCGAGGCGGGCGACGCGGATCTCGGCGTCGCGACGGACGACCTCGACCAGCAGCCGCTCCTTGGTGCCGAAGTAGTAGTGGAGCAGACCGCGACTGACGCCGGCCTCGCGGGCCACGTGCTCGAAGGTGGAGCCGGCGGCACCACGCTTGGCAACGCTCTCGCGCATCGCGTCGATGATGCGCTGCGCCTTTTCACCGCTCAGCTCACGCTCTTTGGTAGCTGCCTCCATTCCTACAGTCTATGCGGGGTGAATGTCGGCGTCAGCGCGTAGACGGACTCCTCGCAATTGGCGTGCCCGAGGGGGCGCGACTGGCCAAGCTGGGCGCCGCGCGCCGACGAGCGAATAGCAGCGCTATTCGTGAGGAGGTGGGTGGCGATCCAGCGCAGCGCCAGGCGCGTCATCCGCGGCGCGGCAATTCGAGGAGGCCGTCTACGCGCCGTTGATTGACGTGGTGCTCGTGTACTCGAACTCCTCCTCGGCGCCGAAGAGGGCGTCGAGGACCGCCTTGCGAGCGTCCTCGCTGACGACCAACGCGATCACGCCGGCGACGATGCCGAACATGATCAGACGGCCGAGGCGGCTCTTCTTGCGCTTCTTCGGCGCTTTGAATGCCTCGGAGGCCTCGCGCAGGCTCTCCGCCGCCGTGCGCAGGTCCTTCTGCACCTTCTTGTCGCTGGTCACCGCCTTGACCGCGCCCTTGCCGTTGCCGGTGGCCCGGGTGTAGGCGCCGCGCGCTGCCTCGAAGGCGTCGCGCAGGCTCTCGCGCAGCTCTTCGTCCTCGATCAGGCGCTGCACGTAGGGGTTTTCACGGGCAGTCGAGTACAGGTCCGCGGCCTGGTTCGCCTTCGTCTTGGTCATGCCATCTCCTCGCTGGGTCTTTCTAAGACCCGCTGAGGATAAACCTAAAACTCCATTCCCGTGGCGCGTGTGGCCGAGCAGATCAAGGACGCAGGGAAGACCGGTGAGGGGAGCGCACTTCAGTGCGTGACCCGATCCGGTCGACCGAGGACGCAGAGATGCGAAGCGCCACACGTGTCACGGGGGGCCAATCCCGTCCAGAAGGACCGCGTTGCTGCGGAAGTTGAGATCGGCGCTGCGGATCCGTCGCAGGCGAAGGTGGGCGAGGTCCGGACCGGGCAGGGCGTACCGCCTGACGTACAGGCGGCCGACCTGTTCGTTGCCGACCTGACGGAAGCGTGGCCCGAGCAGCTTGGCCGGAACCGGAGGCGCCGGCCCGTCAGAGACGAAGTCGATTTCGTGCACGTCCCAGACATAGCCTTCGGAGGGGTGCGCCTGGAAGGAGCCAGTCGAGAGGTAATAACGCAGCGATGCCGCGCCCAGCGTCCAGAGAACCGTCGCCCGCGGCGCTTCGGGCTCGCCCAGGCGAGCGGCGACCGAGTCCCACGCGGGCCTCTGCAGCTCCGGGGAGACGCTGGCCCAGACGGAGAAGCCGAGCGAGTAGACGACAAGCACGGAGGCAATCAGGATTCCCGCCCGCTTTGCCCTCCGCAGGGTCAATCCGATCGCCACCGCAGCCAGCAGCGGCACCAGGGCCGGCAACAGGTTGCGCGAGATCACGTAGTCCTTGTCGGCAGCGAGCACGGCCAGGGCCACCGGCACGGCGACGGTGGCGGCGGAGACCGCCAGCATCAACCCGCCGGCGCGGCGCTCGTCCCGCTCCCCCCGCAGCACGAGCAGCAGCAGCCCCGCCCCGATCGCCAGCAAGGGCACGATCGCCGGCAGGACGACCTCGGGCCGGGCGACGACGTCGCCGGTCTCCCCGACGACGAAGGTGACGCCAGCCTCCCAGAGGCGATGACCGAGGCTGCGTCCACCGATCCACTCGGCGTGACCGAGCGAAGCCTGGTGGATCGCCAGCGGCGCCAGCGCCAAGCCTGCAAGGAAGACGATCCAGAGCCCAGACACGGTCGCGCGGCCGCGGCGCCAGAGCAGCCAGGCGGCCTCGAAGGCGATTGGGAAGATCGCGAAGTAGTGGGTGGCAAGGGCCAGCGCCGAGGCGACTCCCCAGCCGGTGAAGTCGCGGCGACGGCCCCGATCGAGAGCGCGAACGAAGCAGAGCGCCGCGATGGCGGTCAGCAAGACCAGCAGCGAGTAGCTGCGCGCCTCCTGCGAGTACCAGAGCAGCATCGGGTTGACGGCGACCAGCGCCGCGGCGACGATCCCGGCGCGACGGTCGCGCAACTCGGCGCCGAGCAGGTAGGCGACGGGCACCGTCGCCACGCCGGCCACCGCCGACAGCGAGCGCAGGCCGAACTCACCGGTCCCTGTCAGCTGGGTCCAAAACCAAGCCAGGGCGTAGTACAGCGGTGGCGCCGACTCGCTGAAGCCGACCGCTTCCATGGCGTGCCAGAAGTCGGCACGAAGCACCCGGCTGGCGGTGACGATCTCGTCGTGATGGTAAGCCTGGACCCCGAGCGCTGCGAAGCGCAGGCCGGCGGCGACGACGGTCAGGCCGGCGACGATCCAGAAGCTGAGCGAGCGAGCGCGAAGGCTCTCGCGGATCGCCTCATAGAACGTCGACAGGTTGCCCCTGCCCAGGGCTTCGGCTGCCTCCATGGCGTTACTCGAGGGCGGCGTCGATCGCCTTCGCGACCTCGTCGACGTGGACGAACTCCAGCTCGCCGCGCTCGTGCTCGGGGATCTCGGCCACGTCGCCTTCGTTGCGCTTGGGCACGATCACCCGCTTGATCCCGGCACGCTGGGCCGCCAGGGACTTCTCCTTGAGGCCACCGATCGGCAGCACCTGGCCGGTCAGGGTCACCTCGCCGGTCATCGCGACGTCGTTGCGCACCGGCCGCCCGGAGACCAGCGAGGCGAGCGCCACGGTCATCGCCACCCCCGCCGAGGGCCCGTCCTTGGGCACCGCCCCGGCCGGAACGTGGATGTGGATGTCCTGCTCGGCGAACCAGCTCTCCTCCAGATCGGGAGCGATGTCGCGCCAGTGGCCGCGCACGTAGGAGAGCGCCGCCTGCGCCGACTCCTTCATCACGTCGCCGAGCTGGCCGGTGATCGTCAGCTTGCCCGAGCCCGGCATCGCGGTCGCCTCGATGAAGAGCACGTCGCCGCCGGTCGGCGTCCAGGCGAGCCCGGTGGCGACGCCCGGATCCTTGGTGCGACGGCGCTGCTCGGCGAAGAAGCGACGGCGGCCGAGCAGCTCGCGTGCCCGTTTCGCCGAGATCTTGACCTTGCCCTTGCCCTTTCCCTCGGCGACGTCGCGGGCGACCTTGCGGCAGGTCGTGCCGATCTGCCGCTCCAGGTTGCGGACGCCGGCCTCGCGCGTGTACTCCTCGACGATCGCGGTCAGAGCCGAGTCGGCGAACTCGATCTGCGAGGGCTTGAGGCCGTTGGCTTCGATCTGACGGGGAACGAGGTAGCGGCGGGCGATGTGGCGCTTCTCCTCCAGCGTGTAGCCGGCCAGCTCGATCGTCTCCATCCGGTCCTGGAGCGGCCCGGGCACCGTGTCGAGGATGTTCGCGGTGGCGATGAACATCACCTCGGAGAGGTCGAACTCGAGGTCGAGGTAGTGGTCGCGGAAGCTGTCGTTCTGCGCCGGATCGAGCACCTCGAGCATCGCCGAGGAGGGGTCGCCGCGGAAGTCGGCGCCCATCTTGTCGATCTCGTCGATCATGAAGACCGGATTGCGCGAGCCGGCATCGCGCAGGGCGCGGACGATGGTGCCCGGCATGGCGCCGATGTAGGTGCGGCGGTGGCCGCGGATCTCGGCCTCGTCGCGCACGCCGCCGACCGAGATGCGCTCGAATTCCCTCCCCAGAGCCTTGGCGATCGAGCGGCCGAGACTGGTCTTGCCGACGCCTGGCGGCCCGACGAAGCAGAGGATCGGCCCGGGCGAGTCCGGTTTCAGCTTGCGCACGGCCAGGTACTCGAGGATGCGGTCCTTGACCTTCTCCAGGTCGTAGTGGTCGGCGTCGAGCACCTCGCGGGCGTGGGCGATGTCGAGGTCGTCCTCGGTCGTTCTGGACCAGGGCAGCTCGACCAGCCACTCGAGGTAGGTGCGGATGACGCCGTGCTCGGCCGCGGCGGGAGGCAGTTTCTCCAGGCGCGCCAGCTCGCGCTCGGCGGCTTTCAGCGCGTGCTCGGGCAGGCCGGCCTCCTCGATGCGCTGGCGCAGCTCGTTGGCCTCGGCCTGCTGCTCGTCCCCCTCCCCCAGCTCGTCCTGAATCGCTTTCAACTGCTGGCGCAGGAAGAACTCGCGCTGGCCTTTGTCGACTTCGGACTGCACCTGCGACTGGATCTGGCTGCCGAGCTGGACCACCTCGAGCTCGCGAGCGAGGATCTGCGAGAGCTTGCGCAGGCGAGCGGCGACGTCGACCCGCTCCAGCAGCTCCTGCTTTTCCTCGGTGGAGATGCGCAGCGCCCCGGCGATCAGGTGACCGAGGGCGGCCGGGTCCTCGATGTTGGCGACCGCCATCTGCAGCTCCTCGGGCAGGTAGGGAATGTGCTCGACGATCTCCGAGAAGGTGCGCTGCACGTTGCGGCTCAGCGCCTCCAGCTCGGGGCTCTCGTCGACCACGTCGGGCAGCTCGGCGATCCGCGCGACCAGATAGGGCTCCTCGGCCACGTAGGGCCCGAGCCGGACCCGCTGGGTGCCCTGGACGAGGATGCGCAGCGTGCCGTCGGGGACTTTCAGCATGCGGGCGACGACGCCGACGACGCCGACGTCGTAGAGGTCCTCGGGCCCCGGCTCCTCGTCCTCGGGATCGCGCGAGGCGACCATGACGAGCATGCGGTTGGCACCGAGCACGTCGTCGACCAGCTTGATCGAGCGCTCCTGGCCGACGGCCAGCGGGGTCAGCGTCTCGGGAAAGGTGACGGTCTCGCGCAGCGGCAGCACCGGCAGCGCGTCGGGCAGCGGCTGGTTGGCGCGGATCGCGTCCTCGGCGTCGAGCTCGGACTCGACTACTTCGAGGACGGGGGTCCCCTCCATCATTCGCGTCCTATCGGCACTCGCCGGGTCGTCTGCGACGGGTCGCGCAGCGGCAGGTCTATCCGCAACACCCCGTCTTCGTAGGTTGCCTTGGCCCGGTCGGCATCGACATCCACCTGCAGCTCGACAACCTGCCGGAACGGCCCCGAGGGAATCTCCACCTGCTGGTAGACCCGCCCCTCGGTCTCCTGAACCGGCCGTTCCCCGACGATCGCCAGCTGCCGCCCACTGACCTCGATCCCAACCTGCTCCAGATCGACTCCAGCTAAATCCACCTTCACGACAGCTCGCTGCGGATCCCCGCAGTAGTAGACGTCGACGTTGGGCGAGAAGCCCGTGCTTCTCCTGCTCACGTAAGTCGTGCGTCCCCAGGCGCCCCCAAGCATTTGATCCATCTCCCTACGCATCCGGGCGAAATTCGCGAAAACGTCACGTTCAGGCATGGCGCAAAACATAGCCGTCACGTAGGGCGGGCGGGGTCGCCTCGCCCGCCCTATGCCGCGGTGGTCTGGGCTGCCCAGCGCGGGGGGCGCATCAGCAGAACCGGCTGCCGAGGCGGCACAAGCCCCTCAGGCCGGTCCTGACGAAAAGTCGTGCAGGGCTCCTCGAGCTGGAGCGCGCAGAGCTGGTTCTTGCGGAAGTAGCAGTCGTCGCAGGTCGGTGGCTTGGGCTTGCGCGGCACGGCGACCGATATTGGCAAGGCCGCTGCACTTCCGTGACGCCTGATTTCGCAAATCGCAACGTTCTTGACACAGAGTCGTCACATCTTCCCCGCGTCTTGCGGGAGTCGGCTCGGCCGGTCGTTAGCATTGGTGGTCGATGGAGGCTCACGACCGCACCGACAAGCTCGCGGCCTCGCCGCAGCTTTTCGAGAGCGAATTCCTCAACTTCTTCTCACGGGTCCACCCGACGATCCCGGCGATCATCTTCGTCCCGGTGGTCGTCGTCATGGAGTGGCTGGGGGCCGACCGCGGCCAAGCGGCGTGGCAGCTCGTCCTGCTCAGCCTCGGCGGGGTCGCGATCTGGACGCTGACCGAGTACTGGCTGCACCGACTGTTCTTCCACTGGGAGCCCGACAACGCCTTCGG
>DASSXC010000065.1:0-5738 GCA_035704205.1 Solirubrobacterales bacterium
GAGCTGATCCAGGGATGGTTCGAGACGGTGCCTGTCGGGCCGGTCGAGCTCCGCAACTATCCGCAGCCGGTTGCCGTGCATCGCGTCTTGGGACCGACCGAGGCCGAGACCCGCCTCGAGGCCCGGGGCGGCGTACGCCCGCCTCTGCTTGGCCGCGAAGCTGAGCTTGGGCTGTTGCGGGCGGCGTGGGCCCGAGTGGAGTCCGGCGAGCGGCGGGCGATCAACATCGTCGGCGAGCCGGGGATCGGCAAGTCGCGTCTGGCGGAGCACCTGATTTCCACCGCGATCGCAAGCGGTGGGACCAGTGTCGTGCTCGCCTGCTCTCGGCTGCACCGGGACAGCTCCCTGAGGCCCGTTGCGCGTGCTCTGGGACGCTTCTTCAAGCTTTCGCCACAGGAGCGGGACAGCGATGCCCTCGCCCTGGACGCGATCCGGCGTCGGCTGGAGCAGCTCGGCAACCGCCGCATGGCGGCAGAGGACGCAGTTCCCATATTCGGCCGGCTTCTGGGCATCAGCTCGGCCGTCGACCTGGAGCCGGGGGAGTTGCGGCAGAAGACGTTCGAAGCGGTGATCGACCTGCTGGAGGCGATATCGATCAGCTCGCGACTGATCCTCTGCGTCGAGGATGCCGATACCGCCGACCCCTCCACGGTCGACCTCCTGCGAGCCCTGCTCGGGCGACCGCCCGCGCCGATCCTGCTGGTCCTCACCAGCCGTCGACCGCTGCCGGAGGTGGCCGAGTCTGCCGAGGTTCTGAGGCTGGCCGGTCTCTCTGATGAGGACGCCTCCACGCTGGTGCGAGCCGTAGCGCCCGGCATTGACGAGCCGGCGGTCGACCGGCTCGTCGCCGGCTCCGACGGGGTTCCCTATCTACTCGAGGAGCAGGCCCGCTCGGTCCACGAAACGCCCGGCGGGGCGGTCGGTGCACCGCAGGAGCTCTCTGTTTTCCTCGCCGCGCGGCTCGACGAGCTCGGGTCAGAATCGAAACGAGTGCTGGGCGAGATCGCGATAGCCGGCGAGAGCGTGAGGTACGAGACCCTCGAAGCGCTGACCGAGACCCCCGCCGGGAAGCTCGACGCCCTTCTCGACGACCTGTGCAGCCGCAGAGTCCTTCTGCGCCAGAGCGGACCAAACGGGGATGTCGTCCGCTTTCGCCACCGGCCGATGTACGAGGCGGCGCTGGAAGGCATCCTCGAATCTCGCCGGGTCGAGCTGCACCGGCAGTTCGCCGAGGTCCTGGAGCGGATACGAGATGCCGCACCCGAGGATCTCGCCCGTCACTATCAGCTGGCGGGCGTGGCGGAGCGGGCCGCTCGCTGCTGGCTGGAGGCGGGTCGGGCGGCGGCGGCAAGCGGGGCCAATACCGAGGCGATCGAGCTATTCCGCCACGGCCTCTCGGCCCTCGCTGAACTGCCCAAAGGTACGACCAGGGCAGCCATCGAGCTCGACCTGCAACTCGGGGTCGGCACCGCGCTGTCCACCCTCGAGGGCTATACCTCGCCGGGCGCGCGGGACGCTTTCGAGCAGGCGATGGCGCTGGGCGAGGGGGTCGGCGACACGGCACTCGTCTTCCCGGCTCTTTGGGGAATCTCCTCCTATTGGTTCGTCCTGGGAGAGCACCGGATCGACGCGGGCCTGGTCGAGCGGATCTCGCGCATCGCGGCCGAGCAGGAGGATCCCCGATTCGAATTCGAGGCGGCCTTCGTGGCCGGGTACCGGCATCTGCACCTTGGCCACCTCGAGCCGGCGCGGACCGAGCTCGAACGCGCCACCCGCCACTTCGGCCTCGAGCCGATAGCGGACCTCCCGGAGGACTCGGGCATCGTTTCGCGTTCGACCCTATCGGTGGTCCTCTGGCTCCTGGGAGAGCCCGAGACGAGCAGGAAGCGCGCCACGGAAACGCTGGAGCTGGTCGAGTCGCTCGATCCGGCCAGCCGGCGGGGTGCGCTTACGGCGGCATGGGTCGGCGCGAACCTGGCTTGGCGGGCCGAGCTCGAAGGCGACTCGGAGGGCGCGATCGGGTTCGCAGACCGCTCCGTGGCGATTGCGGCGGAGCGCATGTACCCGACCTGGTTCGCCGCCGCGACGCTGCACCGGAGCATCGCCCAGTGCCGCCTCGGTCGCTTCGAGGAAGGCATGCCGACGCTGATTGCGATGGTCGACGCCTGGCGGGCGGCTGGGCGCGACCAGACCGGCCGGCAGCTCCATCCGATGCTGATGACCTCCTACTTCGCGGGCCGGCTCGCCGAGGCTCGTTTTGCCAACGGCGAAGCCGAGGAGGCCGCGCTCCTCCTCGACGAACTGCTGGCCCAGAACGCGCTCAGCGGGGAGCGCTTCTGGGACGTCGAGCTGTTGCGGCTTCGAGCTGCAGCGGCGCAGGCCCGGGGGGCATCGCGGGAGGCGGTAAGCGCAGACCTGGAGGCGGCACGGGCGCTCGCAGCCGAACAGGGGGCCAGGGCGCTGGTCAACGAAGCCGCCGGCGGCGTGGCAATCGGGTCAAATGCCGGAGCGGTGGGGAGGAGCGATCTGTGATCCCACATGACCTCCCCCCTTACGTCGAGACGGGAGGAAGCCAGGTGTGGCGTCCCCCGTACCGCGCGAGGCACGTCGAAGCTTTCGGCTTCGTCCTCGGCTGCGATCGGTCCGCGATCGACGCGCTGCTCCTCCGTGACTTGGTCGAACCCGCCGGCGGAGCGGTCGACTACCGCTGCGCTCAGGAACGAATGGTCATCCTCTTCGCCGGCATCGAGCACCTGAGCTCCGCGGAGGACCCGGACCGGCTGCGCGGCTACGCGTCGGAGCTGGAGGTCTCGGTCTGGTGCCTTGCCGCCGACGTTCTGGCCGGCCGGCGCCTCGTCTGGTACCTGCCCTACGTCTTCGTCGATTCCGGGCAGGCGATGGCCAGCGGCCGCGAGGTCTACGGCTATCCGAAGCAGCTCGGCGTCTTCGGTCCCGATTATCCGCATGCGCTGTCCAGTCCGGGGACCGCCACCGTCCAGGCAATGGCTATCCAGCCCTTCGGACCTGGCGAGGAGGCGATCCTGCGGCCGATGATCTCGGCGACGAGGCTGGTGGCGGCCGATGGACCGGCAGAGAGCCCTGGGGGGTTCTCCGACCTCCTCGACCTCCTCGGTGACGGCCTCGGTGTGGACGAGGGCCTTCCCTTCGGACCGGGCCCCGAGCTTTCGGGTGCGATCACGCCGCTCGACTGGCCCGCGCCATCCGAATCGCCTTCGAGCGTCCCGCCATGGGCTGGCCGGCGGCTGCTCGACACCTTCCTTGGGCGCAGCCTGGCGGCAGACGACCCGGCCCAGCTCATCGGCGACATGGTCCACAACCCCACCCTCGTTTTCCTCAAGCAGTTCCGCGACGCCTCCTGCTCGACCAAGGCCTGCTATCAGGCCATAATCGAGGCGCAACTCGCCGTCAAGCCTGGGACGGCGTTCTACGAAGAGCTCAACCCGAACCTGTTCGATGTCGTGATCGAGGATTGGGACAGCCACCCGATCGCGTCCGACCTCGGGGTGGCGGCGCGGACACCGCTGAAGCCGGAAATGGCTTTCAGGGCGAAGCTCGGCTTCGACATCCTGCTCGGCCTCGAGGTTTGGCGGGCCCCGACGTGAGCGGCGGGACTGCCGCATCGCCCGGGGGGAGACCGCGGATCGCCATCCTCGGCGGTGGCGCCGGTTCGATTGCGGCCGCCGTCCAGCTGTCCAAGCCAGGCTGGCAGCAGCATTTCGAGTCGATCACCGTCTACCAGCAGGGCTGGAGGCTCGGTGGGAAGGGAGCCTGCGGTCGCGGCCAGAACCGGCGGATCGAGGAGCACGGTCTTCATATCTGGTTCGGCTTCTACGAGAACGCTTTCCGGCTGCTGAACAACTGCCACCAGGAGCTCGACGCCCTCGCAGAGATGCCCAGCGGCGGGGCGCGCTGGGAGCTGCCATTCAAGAGCGTCGAGACAAGCTTCGCGCCCTTGAACGAAGTCGGAGTGGCCGACCACGACGGCTGCGGCTGGAAGATCTGGCTGGCGGACTTCTTCGAAGAAAGCGAGGACCGACCCTGGCTCGAGCCTGACCCGCGCCCGCCGAACGAGCGCCCAGACGCGTGGACGGTCATCTTCTATTTGGGGCGCTGCCTGCGCCTTGCCGCCGACCTGTCCTGGTCGCTGGTCCGTTCGGACCCAGCACTGAAAATTGCCGCCGAGCCCGTCGGCGAGGCGCGACGAGGGATCGACAGCCTCGGAGACGCCGTCGACGCGGTCCTCGCCGCGCTCGGCGGTGACGTCCAAACCCTTCTCGGAGCCGCCGCCGACCTGGTCGACAGGCTTGCCGTCGAGGCCTTCGAGCAGCCGATCGTCCTGGACGCGCTGGCCGTGGTGATCCGGGCGATCGACTTCGTCGTCGACTTCCTTCGCTTCGACTGGGCCGATCTGATTCGCCACAGCGATGCGGCGCGCCGTGCCTATTACGTGGTCGACCTCATGCTGGCCATCGGCCGGGGCATGGTCAGGGATGGTGTGATCGAAGCGGATAGCTTCGCCGTCATCGACGACGTCGATCTGCGCGAGTGGTTGCTTGCCAACGGGGCCACTCGGGAGACGGTCGACTGCGCGCTGATTCGCGCCATCGTCTACGACCTCGGCTTTGCCTACCGGGGGGGCGACCCAATGCGCCCCTCCTGCGCGGCCGGGACCGCCCTGCGGGGATTGCTAAGCGCCTTCTTCACCTACCGCGGCTCGCTCATGTGGAGGATGAACTCCGGGATGGGTGACGTCGTCTTCCTGCCCTTCTACGAGCTCTTGGTCAAACGCGGGGTCGACGTTCGGTTCTTCCATCGAGTCGAGGCGCTGCGCGCGGCAAATGGGTCAGTGGAGGAAATAGAAATCGACATACAGGCCAAGCCGACGGCCGAAATGACGCCAGAGAGGTACGTATGGCCGATGCCGAGCCCGTTGAAGCCGGGGCCGGCGATTCTCACCTGGCCGTCGACCCCGGCGGCTGTTCTCGTCGGCGCCGAAGTCTCGAATCCGAACGCCACGCCGGAAGAATACGAGTCGTGGTATGCGCCGCGCGACAGCACCCGGGTCACAACCAAAGTCCTCAAGCGAGGGGAGCCGGACGGATTTGACCTGATCGTCTTCGGCCTGCCGGTCGGCTGCGTTCCTCATGTCGCTTCTGACCTGACGACAAAGTCGTCGCGATGGAAGCAGGCGGTGGACCACCTGCAGACCGTTCCAACTCAAGCAATGCAGCTATGGCTCAAGCGCCCGGCCCCGGACCTCACCGACTGTCCCTCCGGCACCGTTCTCAGCGGCTTCGTCGAGCCCTTCGACACCTGGGCCGATATGTCCCAAATCGTCGCCCAGGAGGATGTGCGGGATGCCGCTACCGTCGCCTACTTCTGCAGTGTGCTCGTCGACTCCACTCCGCCCGAGCGCGGGCACGCCCAGCAGTGGCTGGAAGAGCAAAAGAAGCTGGTTTCCGCTCAGGCGATGCGGTTCCTCGTGAATGACATCGCCGGCATCTGGCCAAAGTCCGTAGACCCGCTCACCGGCGAGCTCGACTGGGACCTCTTGGTCGCGCCGGGGGCGAATAGCCCACAGGCACGCCTGGAAGCACAGTACCTGCGCGCGAACGTCGAGCCCTCGGAGCGCTATGTACTCTCGGTTCCGGGGTCGAGTAGGTACCGGATCGCCCCCGACGACACTGGCTTTTCGAATCTTTACGCCGCCGGAGACT
>DASSXC010000066.1:0-15668 GCA_035704205.1 Solirubrobacterales bacterium
ATCGCCGTGCGGCGGCCCGGGTCGGCGGCCAGGGCGGCCAGCGCGGCGGCCAGGGCGCGGGGATCCTCGGGTGGGACGACGACGCCGCATTCCTCCCGTTCGACCAGCCGGGCGGCCTCGCCGCGGCCGGCGAGCACGACCGGCCGCCCGGCCGCCATCCCCTCCAGCATCTTGGTCGGCAGGGCGCCTTCGAAGATCGGCAGGTCGCGCAGCATCACCACGGCGACGTCGGCTTCGGCGTAGAGGGCGGGAATGCGCTTGGCCGGCACGGCGCCGAGCATGCGCACCCCGGCCGGCCCGCCGCTGGCGAGGCGGGCCCGCAGGGCCGGCGCCTCGGCCCCGTCGCCGGCGATCGTCACCGCGAGGGGAGGAGCACCGTTGGACCGGTGAGCGCCCACCTCGCCCGCCATGGCTTCCGCCGCGTCGAGCAGCGTCCCCAGTCCATGGGCGAGCCCAACCGTGCCCGCGTAGAGCACCCGCAGCGGCTCACCGTTTGCCGCATCCGACATCGACCCCCCTCTGGTGTGGTCAATGTCGGATGCGGCAGGGGCAAAGCGGTCCAGGTCGACCGCGGGGCGCAGCAGGGCCGCCTTGCCGGCGGACTCCGGGCGCTCCCGCAGGGCAGTGAAGATCCCCTCCGTCGGGCAGGCGATGGCCGCCGCCTCCCGGTAGGCGGTGCGCTCCAGCAGCTGCGCCACGGCGATCGCCCGCCGCGACTCGAGCGTGCCCATCTCGACCGCCGAGTCGGGCCAGAGGTCGGCGACGTTGAGGACCAGCCGCGCCCGCTTGGCTCGCGCGTAGGCGATCGCGGCGCCGGCGAGCAGCAGGGGCGGAGTCTCGACCAGGAGCACGTCCGCCCGCCCGCCGGCCGGGGCCGCGGCGAGCGCCGCCGTCGCCAGTGAGGCGTGGTTGGCCAGGCGCCGGCCGAAGCCGCGGTTGGGGGCGGGGTAGACCCAGCTCCGCATCACCCGCACCGCGCCGATCTGCTCGATCTGCAGGGGGCGGTTGCGGTAGGGCGGCTTGACCACGCCGTCCGGGTAGTGCGGGAAGCCGGTGTGCACGGTGACCTCGTTGCCGGCCCGCGCCAAACCCTGGGCCAGGGCCGCCAGGCGCACCTGCGGCGCGCCGACCTCGGGCGGGAAGTAGTGGGTGAGGATGCGCAGCCTCATCGGTCGCTCGCCAGGTCCTCGTAGAGGGACAGGAGCCGCGGCCTCTCCCGCTCCCAGCTCAGCTCTGCCGCCGCTCGGGCGACGCGCTCTCTCAGGCCCTCCTCGCCACGCTGTGCAAGTGCGCTGCGCAGCGCCGTCGCGACGGCCTCCGGATCGGAAGGATCGGCACACCAGCCGACCCCCCGTTCACGCACCAGCTTGCCGGTTTCCGGCAGGTCGCTGACCACGACCGGCAGGCCGGCGGCGAGGTACTCGAAGAGCTTGTTGGGGAGGGCGAGACGGTGGTTCTCGCAACTCGCCTCCAGCAGCGAAACGCCGACGTCGGCCTGCGCGGTGTAGGAGAGGAGCGTCTCCGGCGATACCGGCGGCAGCATATGGACCCGCTTTTCGAGACCTTGGCCGCGCGCCGTCGAGCGGAGGCGGTCCGCGTACCCGCCCTCCGCGCCGAGGAAAAGCAGGTGGGCATCGGGCATGAGGCCGAGCGCTGCGAGCAGGACCTCGCAGCCCCGGCCGGGCGCGGCAGCGCCCTGATGGAGGACGAGCGGCGCCTCGCCGATTGCCAGCTCGAGGCGCAGGTCGGGCGCCGGCGCCGCGCGGGGAGGAGGTAGATCGGGGAGGTTGCGGACGACCGTCGGCGGACGGCGCAGCGGGTAGCGCTCGCTCAGCCTCGTGGCGATCCCGTCCGAGACGGTGATCACGGCGTCCGCCCGGGGGGCCCCCAGCCGCTCGACGCCACTGACGACCGCGGGCCAGGCGCCCCGCCGATAGGGGACGCCGGTCGCCAGCTCGTGCGAGTCGTAGACGAGCTTGGCCCGCGCTTTGCGTGCGGCCAGCATTCCCGGCAGCAGCATCGCCGCGTCATGGGCATGGACGACGTCGGGCCCGGTGGCTCCGGCTCGCAAGCCCAACCGGGCCGCCTCGATCCCCAAACGCACCGGATGGGGCATCCGCCGCCGGCCGCGGCCCAGCGTCGCCGGCACCGTGGCAGCCGGCAGCCCCGGCACCTCTGGGTCAGCGTCCGGCGGGGGCAGATGGACGATGGTCACCTCGTGCCCGGCGCCCGCCAGCGCCCCCGCCTCGCGCCGCACCCGGGTGTCGTTGGCGACGCTCTTATGCAGCAGCATGCAGACGCGCATCGCTCCGCGGCCGCGTCGCTGCCGCCAGCGTCGCCTCGATCACCAGATCCTGTTGCCACCCCTCCATATGGGGGAAGATCGGCAGCGAGACCGCGCGCTCGCCGAAGGCTTCGGTCAGGGGCAGGTGGGTGACCGGCGCGCCGTAGGCGGAGCTGCTGTGCAGCGGCGGGAAGTGAATGCTGGTCTCGACGCCGCTGGCCGAGAGGTGCTCGCGGAAAGCGACGCGATCGACCCCCTCGTCGAGCACGACCGCGAAGACGCAGTGGCTGGCCCGCTCGCCGGCCGGCGGCGCGAGGACCGGAGTCAGGCCCTCAACCGCGTCGAAGGCCTCCCGGTAGGTCGCGTCGATCTCCGCCCGCTGCCGGTTGTCGGCGTCGAGGCGGCGCAGGCGGGCGTTGACCAGGGCCGCCCTCGGGTCGTCGATCCGGTAGTTGAGGCCGACCTCCTCCACCGTGTACTCGGGGGCGGAACCCCGGCGGCGCTCCCAGGTCGAGGCGCTGATTCCGTGCCAGCGCAGGCTGCGCGCCCGCCGCGCGACCCCGGCGTCGTCGGTGAGCAGCATGCCTCCCTCACCGACCCCGAGGTTCTTGCTGGCCGAGAAGCTGAGCGCGCCGGCGAGGCCGAAGGTGCCGACGTGGCTCCCGTCCTGCCAGGAGCCGCTGGCGTGGGCGGCGTCCTCGATCAGGGTCAGGCCACGCCGCTCGGCCAGCTCGGCCAGCGCGGCGATCTCGCCGGGATGGCCGCCGTAGGACATCGCGACGATCGCCTTGGTGCTCGGCTCGATCGCGGCCTCCACCGCCTCGGCGGCGAGCCAGGGCCGCTCGAGCGCGGCGATCTCGGCGAAGCGGGGGGACGCGCCGGTGAGGGTGATCGCGTTGACCGTCGCGGCGAAGGCCAGGGAGGGGGCGATCACTGTGTCGCCGGGACCCAGGCCCGCCGCGAGGCAGGCGATGTGAAGCGCGGCACTGCAGCTCGAGACGGCGACGGCGTGCTCGGCGCCGCTGTAGGCGCACATCGACTCCTCCAGCTCGGCGGTTCGCGGCCCCATGCAGAGCCAGCCGGAGCGGTAGGCATCCATCGCCTCACCCAGCTCGGACTCGAGTAAAAGTGGCGAGGCCAGTGGCACCCGGCGTTCCGGGGTCACTGTCTCAGAGCTCGCAGCCGAGCCGTTGTTTCCCACGAAAGTGCCCCTCCCCGCATCGGGAACCTGGAGGTAGTCTAAGGGTATCTTGCGGTCCAAGGGGAGATGGATATGCGCTCATGTCGCCGGCGAGGTGCTCGATGTCGGCTGCGCTGAGCCGGAGGTCCGCAAGCAGCTCGAGCGCGAGGGACACCGCATGGTTGTTGCGGAGCCCGACCGTGCCGGGGATCTGCCTTTTGACGAGGAGAGCTTCGACACCGTCCTGCTCGGCGGGTTCCTCGCCGGCTGGGCGGGCCGCGAGCGGCCGGTCGCCGAGGCGCGCCGAGTCTTGCGACGCGGCGGCCGTCTGATCGTCGCGGTGCCCTATGCCGCCGGTCCGGGTGGCGACCCCCCCGGCATCTCGCTGCGGGAGCTGCTGGCCGAGGTGGGGGAGTTCGCGGTTGGCGAGCTCACCACCGTCGACGGCGACCTCTGCCTGCTCGCCGATCGGACCCGGGAGCGAAGCAGGGCAACGGTTTGGCGACGGGCGCTCGGGGTCGCCGAGGCCGGGTTGGCGAAGAGCGAGGCGGTGGCGGTGGACCTGCGCGCCAGGGCGGTCGAACTGGAGGCGAACCGTGAGCGCGAGGGCCGGGCCCTGGCCGACGTCCGCGGAGACGTCGAGCGGCTGGAGACGGCGCTGGCCGGCGCGGCACATCAGCGCGACCTCGCGCAAGAGAAGGCACGGCTTGCGAGCGATGGGGTGGCCGAGCTGGAGCGACGAGTCGAGCGTCTGCGCCGCGACCACGAACGGGAGGTCGCCGAGCGCGAGCGTGACCTGGCTGAGCATGGACGGGAGCTCGCTGAGCATGAACAACAGCAGACCGAGCTGGTGCGACAGCATCAGCAGCAGCGGACCGAGCTGGAGCGACAGCGCGAGCGCCAGGTTGCCGAGGCCGAGCGGGAGCTGACCGAGGCAAGGACGCGCCTCGAGGAGCGCCAGGCCGAGCTCGAGCTGAGCCGCAAGGCCGCCGAGGAGATGCGACGCGAATTGGCCGATGTGCGCCAGGGCCTGGGCGAGAGCGAACGAAAGCTGGCCGCTAGCGAGCGCGACCTGGCGGTGCGCATTCGCGAGCTCGGCCAGGTGGGTGAGGAGCTGGCGGTGCGGGAACGCGAGCTCGATCTCGCCACCGAGCAGCTGACCGGTCGCAGCCGCGAGCTGGAGGCGGTGAGCGCCACGCTCGAGAGTCAGGGCACGGAGCTGTCGCGGGTGCGTGAGACGGCGCTCGCGGTGGAGCGCGAACGGGACGAGGCGCGGTCTCGCCTCGAGGCGCGCGAGCAGCACCTGAAAACCGCCCAGCTCGGGGTCGAGTCCCGCGACCGCAAGCTGGAGAGCGCCGAGCGCAAGCTCGGGTCCCGTGAGGCCGAGCTGACGCGGCTGCGTTCAGCCGTCCGCGACCGCGAGCGCAAGCTCGCCCTCAGCGAAGCCCGGCTGGAGAAGTCCCAGCAGCGCGCCGAGCACTTCCGCGGCTCGCTGCTGGCGCTCCGCGAAGGCAGCGCCTACCGGCTGATGAGGATCCTCTGGCGTCTGCGCCGCCCGTTCCGGCGGGCGCCCCGGCGGGAGATCGTCGAGGCCTCCGGAGAGGACGCCGAACCGGCGCCCCCGGCTCCCGAGCGCCCGGCGGCGGCGCCTTCCGGCCCCTCGTCCCCACCCAAAAGGGAACGTCTCCGCGTCGCCTCGATCCTCGACGAGATGTCGCAGGCGTGCTTCGCGCCGGAGTGCGAGCTGGTCCCGCTGAGCCTCGAGCGGTGGGCCGAGCAGCTCGACGAGGCGCAGCCCGATCTGCTCCTGGTCGAGTCGGCCTGGAACGCCAACGGTGGTGAGTGGCAGTACCGGATCGCCGAGTACCCGCGCAAGGACCTGGTCGGCCTGCCGGCTCTGCGCGCCCTCCTCGACGGATGCCGCGAGCGCGGCATCCGGACTGCCTTCTGGAACAAGGAGGACCCGGTCCACTTCGAGCGCTTCTCCGCGGCGGCCGCGCTCTTCGACCACGTCTTCACCACCGATGCCCGCTGCGTCGAGCGTTACCAGGCACTGCTGGGCGAGCGCACCGTTACGCCGCTGCCCTTCGCCGCCCAGCCGCGCATCCACAACCCGATCGCCGCCGTGCCCGCGCGCAGCGCCTCGCCTTGCTTCGCCGGCGCCTGGTACCGCGACCGCCACCCCGATCGCCGCCAGGCGCTGGAGGCGCTGCTCGATGCCGCCCGTCCCCACGGGCTCGTCATCTACGACCGTCGCTTCGGCGCCGACGACGACGCCTTTGGCTTCCCCGACCGCTTCGCGCCGCACATCCTCGGCAAGCTCCCCTACGAGCGCGTCCTCGACGTCTACAAGAGCCACCGCGTCTTCCTCAACGCCAACTCGGTGGTGGACTCACCGACGATGTGCTCGCGCCGGGTCTTCGAGCTGGCCGCCTGCGACACGGCGATCGTCAGCACCCCGGGCGCCGCCCTCGCGGCCCTGCTTGGCGAGGGGACGGTGGAGGAGGTCGGTGAGGAGGCGACCGCCGCCGCGGCCCTCGCGCGGCTGCTTGAGGATGACGGGGAGCGTGCGCGGCGCACCCGCGCCGCCCGGCGTGCGGTTTTCGCCGACCACACCTACGCCGAGCGCCTGGCGACGATCGCCGCCACCGCCGGCCTCGACGTTTCCTCGCTGCGGCGCAAGCCCTTCGCGACCCCGAACGGCGCCCCGGCGCTCACCGGCAGGCTCGCGGCGGCGAACGGCACCGGCGATCGACCCCCGTGGCTGCTGGCCCTCGACCCCGGCGTCACCCTCCCCAAGCCGGCCCTCGCCGACCTGGCCGCCGCGACGACCTTCGTCGACGCCGACGTAATCGGCGTCGGCCCCACCAACGACGGAACCCCCGCCCCCGAGCACCGCCACGTCGCCGACCTGGACCCTCGAGCCCTGCTCCTCCGCCGCGAGCTGATCGAAGCCCGCGGCCAACCCACCGGCCCCCCAGAGCAGATCCGTGCCCAACTCCGCACCTGGAACGACGAAGGCATCCGCCTCTACGCGGCTGACGGTGACCTGCTGACGATCCACGCCTAGAACCCGTCTCTGGAATGAGGGACTGCGACCGCGGAAAGTCGGTTTGCGACCAGGGCAAGGATTGGCCGCTTGCCAGGACCGAAAACTCTTCCCCCTGGAGGGAGCGAATGGCGGGAACTGCGGGGTAGACTCACGGGTATCGTGAAGGTCTCGGGGGGATCGGGGTGTCGGGTTGCGGTCTATGGGGAGATCGATCCGAATCTGGTCGATGGATCGTCGGTCTGGCTGCAGTCGATCTGTCAGGTGCTCGCTTCGCTCGACGGCGTCGAGGTGACGCTCTTGCTGCGGCGGCCGCTCGATCCTGGGCGGCGCTTCCTGCTCGATGCACTGGAGGCAACTGACGCCATCGAGCTGGTGGACGGGGGGGAGCAGCGGCTGCTGGGACCGGCCGAGGCGCTTGATCTGCTGCAGGCCCTCGATCGCGGCCGTCGCTTCGACGTCGTCCTGTTGCGCGGCCAGGCGGTGCTTGCCGAGGCCGCGCGCCGTGACCTCTTCGACGGCCGCCTCTGGTCCTACGCGATGACCGGGCGCGGTATGCCCGACGAGACGCTGCGGGCGCTTGGCGCGCGCGGCGGTCGGCTCCTCTGCCAGACCGAGGCGGTTGCCGCCGAGCTGCGCGAGATCGCCCCCGGGGCGAGCGGGTCGATTCTGGTCCTGCCGCCGATGATCCCCGACCAGGGCCCGGCGCCGGCGCGCGACGGAGTGGCGGATGGGCCGCTGCGCCTCGCCTACTCCGGCAAGCTCGCGCCCGAGTACTGCTGGCTGGAGACGGTGGAGGCCTTCCAAGCCTTGCGCGCGGCGCAGCCCGGGGCGGAGCTGCACGTGCTCGGCGACAAGGTCCACCGTCCTGCCGACCATCCCGACTTCCACGCGGAGGCCATGCGGGCCCTGCACGAGACCGAGGGCTTGCGCTGGCATGGCGCGGTGCCCCGCCCGGCCGTCCACGGCCTGCTCTCCGAGTGCGATCTCGCCCTCTCGATCCGCGACCCCGGTGTCGAGGCCGCGCGGGAGATCTCCACCAAGGCGCTCGAGTACGGCGCCGCCGGCCTCCCCGTGGTGCTCAACCGGGCCCCGGCCTATGAGCGCCTGCTGGGCGAGGAATACCCGCTCTTCATCGACGAGCCGGCCGATGCCGCGGAGCTGCTCGTCGGCCCGGCGCTCGATCCCGAGGTGCGCTCCACCGCCGCAATCGCCTGCCACGCGGCGAGCCGGCCCTTCACCTTCGATCGCATCGCCTCCCGCCTCGCCGAGCACCTGCCGAAAGGCGCGGGCCCGGGCGCCGCGCAGCCGACTTTGACCACGCTGGAGGGGGGTGAAAGTCGGCTGCGGTCCGCCAACGGCGCCGAGCCGCGCGCCGCCTCCGCCACCCGCGTGCTCATCGCCGGCCACGACCTCAAGTTCGCCGGCCCGATCCGCGAAGCGATCGCCGCCGCCGGCGCCACCATCGCCGAGGACCGATGGCACAGCCACACCGAGCACGACGAGGCCGCCAGCCGCGCCATCCTCCGGCAGACCAGCGTGATCCTCTGCGAGTGGTGCCTCGGCAACGCCGTCTGGTACAGCCGCAACAAACGCCCGGATCAGCGGCTGGTCGTGCGCATGCACCGGATGGAGGTCTACACCGACCACCCGGCTTCCGTTGAGATCGACAACGTGGACCAGGTCGTCTGCGTCTCTCAGCACATCGCCGACGAGGCGATCGAACGCTTTGGCTGGGAGTCGGACAAGCTCCGTGTCATCCCGAACAGCGTCGACGTCGAGCGCTTTCGCCTGTCCAAGCAGGAGGGAGCTCGCTTCACCCTCGCGATGGTCGGTTACACGCCGAAGCGCAAGCGACTCGATCGCGCCCTGGATATCTTGGAGGCACTGAGAAGCAGAGACGAGCGCTTCCGTCTGCTGCTCGTCGGCCAACCGCCGTCACAGTTCGATTGGGTGACCAACCAACCTGAGGAGGTCGAGTTCTTCCGTCTCTGTCTCGCGCGAATCCAGGAGAGCTCCGCTCTCCGTGGGGCTGTCTCCTTTCAGCCGTTCACCGGTGATCTGCCCGCGCTCTTCCAGGGCGTCGGCTTCATCCTCTCGACCAGCGACTCCGAGGGCCACCAGGTCGCTCTCGCCGAGGGGGCGGCCTCGGGCGCCGTTCCGGTGATCGTCGATCGACCCGGCGCACAGGACCAGTACCCGAGCCGCTGGATTTACGAGAGGTCGGGGGAGGCGGCTGCCGCGGTTGCCGCGCTTGGAGCGGACGGGTGGCGCTCTGAGAGAGCTCTCGCTGCGGACCACGCCTCGGTCTGGGTGCCCGAGGCGGTGCTTCCCGTCTGGACGAAGACGCTTGGGCTGGCAGCGGGGTCCTCAGGCCCGGAAGACCTGTTCGACGTCGATCGACTCACCGCCGCGGATGATCGGCACTGAGGGGGCGATACCGGTCGTTTCCATGTCGAGTCCGTCGGCGAGGCCGGGCAAGGACCCGTGTGGGGCGTGGGCCTCCCAGCGGCCAAACCTTCCCATCGCTCTGCGCCCGGCAGTCGACTTTCCCGCGGTGCGGGGCTCGATCTTCGATGACCCGGGCGACGAGAAGTCCTGGCACATCTCCCAGCGGGCCGAGAGCCTGAGCAGCTACTACGAGGGGCGAGATCCGTCCTGGTACGCGTCGGCAGTCGCGCCCCTGACGGGCGCGAACCGGGTACTCGATCTCGGCTGTGGCCCCGGCCTGGCGCTGCGGGCGCTGCGCGACCTGGGCAGCTCGAGCGTGCTGGGAATCGACCGCTGGCCCGCGTTTGCCGCCATGTCCACCCCGGAGGTGCCGATCATCGTCCACGACCTGAGCCTCCCCATGCCGTTCCTCGAGTCGGGCTCCTTCGACGGGGTCTTCAGCCACTACGTGCTCGACTACGTCTCGCCGATCTGTGCCCGTCAAATCCTCCGTGAGGCGCGCCGGGTGCTTGCGCCCGGCGGCCGACTGGTGCTCTACGTGGCGGCCGTGGGCTTGGCCGGAGGTGACGAGAGCCGCACGATTCCCTACTCGGTGCGAGCTGTGCGTGCTCTGGTGGAGGAGGCTGGCTTCGACGAGATCGAAGTCGAGGCGACCTCAAACGGACGGAACACCGTGGCCCGCGCCGTAGCTGGCTCACCGCCGGTGGCGAGGGCGCCCGAGGAGCCGTGGGCAGCGGTCGAGGGTGACACGCAGCTCTCCGTCTTGTTTTCGGGAGCGAGCGATGGCCTGACGCTCGAGGTCGTGGGCGAGGGACGTCGTGCGAGCTTCCAGGTCGATTTGCCACCCGCCGAGCGGGGTGTCGGCCAACGGGTCGCGGTGGCCGCGCGCGCGCAGCGATTGGCCGGAGGTGGCACCGATCTGCAGCTCTGGACCTGGCATGGACTCGTGCCAGCAGTCGCTGAGCGTGCCATCGTCGAGTTCCCCGCGGGCAAGATGCGCATCGAGCTTGACGGGGAGGAGGTTGAGCACGTCAGCGTGTGGAGACCGAATGACCTCGGCCTGGAGCCGGTGGGGAATGCCCACGTTCGGATCGCGGATCTTCCCCTCTGCGAGAAGCTTGACGACGCCGCGCGAAGTGCCGAGGGGAGGCAGGTGGTGATTGGGCCGGTGACGGATGACGTCGAGTGGGAGCGGCTCGGCAATTGTCGCAACCGGTTCCTGATAAGGCGGGCCACGAGCCTTGGCGTGGACGGGCTAGAGCGGGAGTGGCTCGGCGGTCGCCTCCACGGGGTTGCCCTCGACGTGGCGGAGCTCGACGGCAATTCGTCGTATGACGTCCTTCTGTGGGCGGAGCGGAGACAGAGCGTGCTCTACCTCGAGGGTCGAGATTGGGAGAGCTTGGTTGGGGTGGCGAAAAGGCGCGCGGCGGACCTCGACGCCCCGCTCGTGCTCGTCGATCCCGTCCTGGGGCACGATGCTCCGGTGCGTCCATTCCCCGAAGGCGTAGCGGCGTTTGCCGCGGACCAGAACAACCGCCTTGTTTTGCTTGGGGCGAAGACTCGAGTGCTGGTCGGTCAGGCCGACCTTGGTCGCTTGGCCGGGCGCCTTCTCGCCGGAGGTGCCGAGGATGACCGGCGTTCCCCTGGATTGGATGTCGACGAGACCCTTAGACACCTGACCGAACGCACTCTGTTGATGCGGTTGCGCCAAACTCGCGGCCACTCGTGGGCAGAGGTCGGCCGGAGGCCGGGACGGTCGCCATGACGACGTTTCCCACCGCCTTCCTGGTCGAATCCAGCCAGGTTTCCGACAAGCTCCCCACGACTCTTGACGACGTTCGGTCAACCCTCCAGCTGGCCGAACCCCCTGTCAAGCCGAAGCAGCCGCTGACGCTTTTCATCACGGTCGATGTCGAGGACACCTACTTCGATCGCCCGATCCTGATGACCGGAGACGGCATCGGTCGCGAGTTCGGCGTCTTCGGAATCCTCGACGAGCTCGATTCCCATGGGGTCAAAGGCACCTTTTTCGTCAATGTCTACGAGACGGATCGACATCCCGCTGGTACGGTCGAACGGGTGGTGCGCGAGATTTACGAGCGTGGGCACGAGGTGGGGCTGCACAGTCATCCGACCCCCGACTCCAAATTTTTCGGTCGGTCGCTGCCTCAGCAGACTCGCCTGGAGCAGGCCGGCATCCTGGCCTGGGGGGTCGAGCTGATCGATCGCTGGACCGGTTCGCCCCCTATCAGCTTCAGGGCGGGTGGCTACTCCCTCGATGACAACACCTTCACCGCCCTCGAGGAGGTCGGTATGTCGATCGACAGCTCATGTTTCTTTCCCTCCGCGAACAACCATCAGGAGCGCTTCACGGTGAATGCCGTCGCGGCCCGCGGCTCCGTCATCGAGGCACCGATCACGACCGTACTCGAGTCCGCTGGCGATGCCGTCAAGCACAGTAAGCTCGATTTCAACTGGCTCACGGTCGATCAGCTGCTCGCCGCTCTCGGAGTTGTCGCCGACAATGGGATCGGCTTTGCGACCTGCATGATGCACTCGTTCTCGTTCATCGAGAAGGCTACGCGGCGACAGGGTGAACCCTCTGCGCCCGCAGCGATCTTCACCAGCGAGGATGCCTTCGGCTGCTACGTGGACGTGCTCGGCCCACGTCCCCATCTGCGCGCGGCCTTCGCATCTTTTCTAGAGCGGATCGCGGCTGATCCGAGGCTGGGGGTGCGAACCCTTGCCGACGCACTGCCCGAGCTGCGCGAGTCGGCTGTCACTGGCTCTGCCGACCTCGTTCCGGTCGTCGCCGGCCCGTGATGGCGCCCAGGCGGTTCTGCCATGTGGTGCAGACGCGCTTTTCCCTGCGGGCGAGCTGGGGGTTTCAAGAGTTCCCCTCGGACTGGTTGCGGGAGCGGCTCGCGCTGCTGGACGATTACTGTCTGCCTTCGATCGCGGGGCAGACGAGCGATGACTTCATCTGGCACGTTTACTGCGATAGGGAGACCGATCGGTCGATCCTCGACGAGCTAGAGCGGCGCGCCGAGGAAGTTCCGCAGATGCGGATCGCGATCACCGGGCCCGGCTGCGACCAGCCGCCCGCACACGTCCTCAAGGCAACCGAAGCCGGGGATCGTGCCGTGATCACGACTCGGCTCGACAGCGACGACGCGATCGCCAGGGGCTATGTCGAGGCGATCCAAACCCATGCGGAGGAATTCATCGGGAGCGAGCGGCAAACCCTGCTGCTCAACTTTCCGCGTGGGTTCCAGCTGGATCGCGACTCCGGTCGCCTGCTCTTCGACTGGATGCCGCGGAGCAGCTTCCATTCGCTCTTCGAGCGGGTCAGCACGACGCTGACGACGGTTCTTGCCGGCAACCACTCCAGGTTTCACGAGGTCCACCCGACTGAGCATGACGACTCGATTCCCGCGTGGTTGATGGTTATCCATGAGGGCAATGTGCTCAACACCCTGCGCGAGTACTACACGGGTGAAGCGGACCCAAGTCGGCTTGGGGAATTCTCCATCTCACCAGCGGAAACCTGAGACTCAGACCTTGACGGCCTCGACGATCAGATTCTCCTCGGGCCGCAAATCAAGGTCCACGATTCCGGGGTACTCAGGATGGCTGGTTTCGCCGAACCCAGCCTGGGTCACGTCGCTCCAGTCCGTGCGCTGAAGCACCTCCGTCAGATAGCCACCGGTGAACACGGAAACATTGCCTGAAAACCAGGTCAAATATGCGCAAAAACGCTCATCGATCGATCCGTCTCTGTTCGGGAAGTAGTCGATGTCGCCATCCAGCCACTTGGTGAACGCCTTATGGATGTCTGGCACTAGTATTCGCAAAACGCCTTGAGGTTTCGTAACCCGATGCAGCTCCTCTAGAGCCCGTGCAACCCAGCGATGACTGATTCCGGAAAGTGAGTGATTGGCAACGATGTAGTGAAAATGATCATCGGGAAATGGCAGGCCTTTGAGTACGTCGTTCACGTACTCCTGTCCTAATTCCTGTATGTCCACATTGTGCCATCCCTCCGGTTGTACAGGTCCGCAACCAAAGTTCATTCGCCTCAACTCACTACCCATGTTCCTCCCTCACATCGTCCGGTGACCCAATCCACGCGCCTTGCTGTGGTCCGCTCAAGATCGACGCAGCGATTGATTGTGAAAATCCTTGGATCAGGTCTACGCTATCTCCCAGGTATCGGCGAGACTCTATACGAGGTCTTCAAAGGTCCTGTGTCTAGAATTGCGCTGTTGGGAGGTCGGACAAAATTGCTGGGAGGCCAGACAGGATGATTGGGCGGCCACGGATTGTCAGCCGCGGTGGCGAGCAGCGAGATGAGATTGCCCTTACCTTCGACGATGGGCCATCGGCTTGGACGATGGAGATCGCCGCCATCTTCGAGAGGCATGGTTGCCACACCACCTTTTTCCTGCGCGGACCCGCGGTGGAGGAGCGTCCCGAGGAGGTGGCCGCGCTTGCCGCGGGCGGCCATGAGCTTGGTAATCACCTCTGGAGCCACAGCAACTCTGAGACGCTGAGCCGCGACGAGCTGCGAGCGGAGCTGTCACGCACGGCCAACGCGATTCAGGCGGCTGGAGGGGGATGCCCCAGCCTGATCCGCCCTCCCTATCTGAGGGGGCCGGAAAAGGTGGCCGACGCCGCAACCGGGTGCGGCGTGAGCGCGATTGTCTTGGGTTCGATGGGGATCCCCGACTGGATTGCTAGCTCTGCGGACGAGATCGTCGAGCCGGTACTCACCGCCGCCGCCCCCGGCGACATCGTCTGCCTGCACGACGGCGTCTCTCCCGACCGGCCCGACACGGACACCCGCGCGCCGACCGCGGAGGCGGCCAGGCAGTTGGTGCCGGCGTTGCTTGAGCGTGGACTGCGACCCGTAACGGTTTCGCTGCTGCTGGCAGGCGATTAACCCCCACCCTGCTTGCCCAGCAAGGCACGATCAGCGGTAATTCCAAAGTCCGCAAGTTGCTCAACGCTAGCTTCGTCGATGTGCAGGTCTTTGGGAGAGCTCAGGCCCCTCCCCTCGCGGGCCATCGCCATCCATGCTCGAATGGACTCATCCTGCTCGGTAGCTTGCGTTTCTTGAAGCGTGGAATGATCCTCGTTCAGCACGGTGCTTACTTCGGCGGTTACCCGCTCGAACAGCGTATGAAAGCCACTGCTGGGAGCCCGAAACTCGGGAGATAGACACCCAGTTGTGGGATCGAGTTGATATCCCCGCGGGAAGTTGAGCAGGAGACTCGCCGAATCGGTGGTTGCAAAGCCGTCCACATGCCTTTGTATCGCGCCTACGTAGTGCCTTGAAATCGCGCCGTCGCTATCGAGGTGGGTGGTAAGCAATGCTCGAGCGCCAAACTGAACGTCGTCTAAGACGTGTTCGGTAGGCTCGCGACAGCTTGGGCCCGTCAACGCTATTCGCATCTGGGGCAACTGTCGGGCTCGGTGCCGGAGCTGTTCCAAAATGCCTCTGTCGGTCGTTTCATCGCAATAGACGTGCCATATGAAGGTCCCGCAAGTCTGTGCCGAAACAGAAGGCAGGCAATAGACGTCGAAGAATTCGAGTCTCCTCTGCAGCCAGTCTGAGGAAAACTCTTGGAATCCCGATGGGGACCGAACGGAAAATTGAGTCTGAAGTATGTGGCAGAAGTCAATCGGCCCCGCTCCGTCGCTTGGTTTTGCGATCAGATTGCTTCCCAGCTGCGCCCACTCTTCTCGTCGCCGAAACTCTTTGAGTTTGAGACTGTTGGCCTCCAGCTCGCTCAGGTTCGCCACGGCGGCTCTGCTGCCCGCGTCGACGAACGCGTCATGAAGCTCCCCCCGACGATCAAAGAGACGCTTCTTGATGGTGTAACCAAACGTTCCGGCGTTTGCGATGTAGTCGAGTGCCTTGGTGCTGTCTATTCCAAACATCCCGCTCAGTTCGTCGACGCGTAGCTCCAGATTCGGACTATCCGCGGCTGCCCGCTCGATTGCGGAGTCCGCCTGTTTGTGGCGGCAGTAGAGCCACATTGGCTGATCATTGCCCAGCACCTCTATGTCGAACCCCTGGGCTGTCAGTTCCTTGGGAACGTTCGCGTGAGACCCTGCTATGGGAGTCACGCCGGTTGAGAGGGGGGCGTAGACAAACTCGCTGATACTGGCCCAGGGGCAGGTGTAGGGCCGTATAGACGCGCAACGCGGCTTCGCATCGCCCCTCGACTGGAGGTGATCAACGTCAAGCATGTCGTACATGATCCAGACGAGTCCATTCTCGAAGGTAAGGCCGAAGCCCGGTGCATCTCCTTGGCACCGCATCCAGTTGGCCGTGTATTCGCGAACTCTGTGGACCGTCCCGACCGCCCAGGCGTCATCGTCGTCGATGCGCCCGAGGAGAACGTGGCCCGATGGATGTACGAGGTTCCGCTCGGTCGCGATCTTGAGCAGGTTTTCTGGCGTGTGGCCGTGAGTGTCGATGAAGGCACGGCCATCGAAGGGCTCGATCAGTGTGTCAAGCGCGCGGCGTATGTCGCTTGAGAGGTCGGGCTCAACGAAAATGCCCCAGTCGAACTCCTGGTCGTCCTGCGCCATGAGGGACGGTACGGTTATGGCGGACATCACGACAAGGCGGTGCTCAAACCAGGCAGGGTCACGAATACCAAGGCCGAATCTAGTGGCGATGAGCATTCGTGGAG
>DASSXC010000067.1:0-19977 GCA_035704205.1 Solirubrobacterales bacterium
TTCCTCGGCAGCAAACCGACGAACGGCGACACCCCCAGCGCGACGGACTCGGACGATCCCGAGGACCGGCAGCCGGTAGGTGCCGCGGTGGGCGGAGGGGACGACGACATTCCCTTCTAACCGCCATCGCACCAGCGGCGGAGCCCGGTGGAGACACCGGGCTTTGTCGTGCTATTCGAGGTCGTCGGGGTCATCGCGACAACACAGATGAAACGGCCGACTCTGGGGGCCGTCTTTTTGGGGACGCGCTCACTTGCTTTCAGCGTAGCTCGGGCACCGTCCCGCGCAAGGGCTTCGCCCTTCCCCTCCGCTTCGCTCCGGTGCGCGGGCCGGATGTCCCTCGCTGATTCAGCTGGCAAGTAAGCACGAGAGGCCCAGCGGGGCGAGAAAGGAAGCGATTGCGATGGCAGCAGATCAGAACGGAGCACAGGCAACGAACGGGCATCAGCCGGTAATTCGGACCTTCGCCCGAGGATGGCTCGCGAAGCCACCGGAGTTCGCACACTCTGACGAGGGCGTTGCGGTCTGTCGTCTCTTGGTGATCGGTGAGGCGGCTGGTCCGGCGAGCAGTCCACCCAGAGTTTCCCTCTACCTGAGAGGCGTTGAGGCTGAGCGCTGCGCCTACAACCTGCGCGAGGGTGACTTGATCGAGGGTGTCGGAGTTCTCGGACCCGAGCGCAAGAGCGCCCTCCGGCAGGAGGTCTTGGTGGACAAGCGCGTGAAGCTGTGGCAGCGGGCGGGGGTGGCGGCGTGAACGCCGCCCCTGTCGTTGCCCTGTTCTGCGGCTCGCGCGAGTGGACCGACCGCGACCGAATCCGGCGCGACCTGGAATCGCTACCGAAGGGCTCGGTGGTGATCGAGGGCGGCGCGCGCGGCGCGGATCGCATCGCCCGAGAAGAAGCTCAGCGGCTCGGCCTTCACGTCGCCATCGTCCCCGCGCTCTGGGACCACTACGGGCGCTCGGCGGGCTACCGTCGAAACGAGGCAATGGCTCGACTCGAACCGGATTACGTCTACGCCTACCCGCTCGGCGGGCCGGGTACCGCGCAGATGATCGCCATCGCCGAAGCTGAGTGCATCCCGGTCCGCGAGCCATGAGCGCCACCGTCGTTCACTGCAAGCGAGCGCCCTATGACATCTACATCGGGCGTGGCCGTGACCCGGCCAGCGGCGCTCTCGGCGAATGGGGCAACCTCTACTCGCACCGGCCGAGCCGGGTTCCCGGCGTGATCGTTGTGTCCACCGTCGAGGAAGCGATCGACCGCTACCGCCTCCATCTCTGGGCCGAGATCCGCGCGGAGCGCCTGCCGCTCGACCGCCTCGCCGCGCTCGCCGGCAAGACCCTTGGCTGTTGGTGCGCGCCCGGTCCCTGCCACGGCGAAGTCCTCGCGGCGGCGGCGACCTGGGCGGCGGCGCAGCTCCGCTGATCGACCTCTCTCGATTTCCTCGCGAGCCTTGCGGGTCGCGGGCCTCGGCGCGCGCTGGCGCGCGCCTCTCCACTCCTGCCAGGCCCAAAGACCACGACCTCAGCCAACCACAAGCCAGAAATCACCCCAGCCCAAAGACCAAGAAGTCAGCCAGCCCAAGACAGCTTCAGAGCCCAGAAGCAGCCGAGAAGGAGCCAATAAGTAGGCAGCTCAGACCCCCCTACCACTCACCACCCCACAGCACGACACATTGGGAACCATCCGGTTCACCCGATGCAAGCCGCCCTCCAGATGGACAGCAGGGGTGCGATGGTCGGAGTGACGAAGATCGGGCGCAGGAACGCCAACTACTGGATCAACGCCGTAGCCGAAGGCGGCGAGGACTACTACACGAAACCCGGCGAGGCGCCGGGTGAGTGGATGGGCGAGCTGGCTGCGGAGCTCGACCTCGCAGGCGATGTCGACCACGACGCCTATGTGCTCGTGCTGGCCGGTAAACATCCCGGTACCGGAGAACCGCTCGTCACTCGCCCGGCGCCGCGCAAGTTCGTTGACGCCGACGGGCGCGAGCGCCGCCTCGATCCGATTCTCGGCTACGACGTGCGCTTCAGTGCGCCGAAGTCGGTCTCCCTGCTCTACGCGGTCGGCTCTCCCGAGGTCCGCGGCGCGATCCTCCGCGCCCACGACCAGGCGGTCTCCCAAGCGGTCGCCTACCTGGAGCGAAACGCCTGCTTTGTGCAGCGCGGCCGGGGTGGGAAGTCGATCGAGCCCGGCGCTGGCTTAGTTGCGATGGCCTTCCGCCACCGCTCCTCGCGTGCGGGCGATCCCGCCCTGCACACCCATCTCGTCACCGCAAACATGACCCGCGCCGTCTCGGACGGACGCTGGCTCAGCCTGGCGGCACCGAAGGGACGGACCCCGTTCTGGCTCCATGCCAAAGCAGCGGGCCACGTCTACCAAGCGGCGCTTCGCGCAGGCGTGACCCGCGAGCTGGGCGCGGAGTGGCAGGCGCCCCACAATGGCTACGCCGACCTCGAGGGAATCGACCGGCCGGTGATCGACCATTTCTCCCAGCGCCGCGCCGAGATCGTCGCGGCCTTGGCCGAGCGGGGAGACACCTCGGCCGCAGCCGCCGTAGTCGCCGCCTACCGCACCCGCGATGGCAAGGACTACGGCGTCGATCCCGACACCCAGCGGGCCGAGTGGATCTCCCGCGCCGCGGAGTTCGACCTGACCGCCGAGACCATCGACCGGATGCTCGGACGGGCTCGGCGCCGGGAGCCGCAGCCGATCCGCATCCACGACCTCGATCGCGCCCTCGCCGATCTGGAGGACCACCACTCCCACTTCGACCGGCGCGATCTTCTCTCCGCCGTCGCCAACCAGCTCCGCGAGGGAGCGGACGCCCGGGCGCTGGAGAGCGCGGTTGACTCGCTGATCGCCGGCGAGCGGTTGATCGAGATCCACCGCGGCGCCGGCCCGCTTGACTCGACCTACTACACGACGCCGCGCCTTTGGGAGTTGGAGCAGGGGTTCATGGCGACGGCACGCCGGGGCGAGAAGGCGGGTGCGGCAGTGGTCGAGGACAGCACCCTAGCCGCCGTCCTCGACCACCACCACTACCTGAGCGGCGAGCAGAGGGAGATGGTCCGACGCCTCACGACCGGAGGCGAGCGGATCGTCGCCGTCGCCGCTCTGCCCGGCAGCGGCAAGACCACTGCGCTCTCCGCCGCACAGGAGGCATGGGCGGCCGACGGCTTCCGAGGTTTCGGTGTCGCGACGGCGCGCAGCGCATCCGGCCAGCTCGGCGAAAGCGCCGGGATGCCGGCGACTTCGATCACGCACTTCCTGATCTTGATTGAGGAGCGGATCGAGCAGGGTCTTCCACCGCTACCCAACGGGACGGTGCTTGTCGTGGACGAGTCCTCAACCACGCCGACGCCCTACCTCGCGCGCCTCGCGGAGTTGGCCGAGGGCTGCGACGGCAAGCTGGTCTTGATCGGCGATCCGCAACAGATCGGCGCCGTTGGTCCCGGTGGCCTCTACGGGCACGTCACCAACGAGATCGAGCCGATCGTCCTCATCGACATCCGCCGCCAGCACAGCGAGGTCGACCGCTACATCGTCAAGCTCGCCCACGAAGGTCGCGGCTCTGACGCGCTCGACGTGCTGCGCAAGGAAGACCGGCTCGTGATCGCCGACACGTTGCCCGAGGCGCTTGATGCCCAGGCGCTCGACTGGCACAAGCGCTTCGCGGTTGGCGAGGACGCCGTGATGATCGCCCGCCGCACCCATGATGTCGCTGAGTTGAACGACCGGGCGCGTGAGCTACTTGTCGCCGAGGGCAGGGTGGGGGAGCAGTCGATCCTCGTCGGCGGCCAGGAGTTCGCGGTCGGCGATCGCGTTGTCACGCGCGTCAACACCTCGAAGGTCTCCAACCGCGAACGCTGGGATGTCGTCGGTGTCGATCAGGCCAAGCAGCAGCTCTATCTCCAGCGGATCGGTGAGGAGGCCCGCGGGGTGATCCTCGACCGGCGCTACCTGGATGAGGTGACGAAGCGCGGCGAGGCAGCCGTCCAGCATGCCTATGCCCTCACCACCTACACCACCCAATCGAAGACCTTCGCCTCGGCCTTCGCGCTGCTCGACTCCGGCATCAGCAGCGAGGACTTCACCGTTGCGATCTCTCGTAACACCGGCCCCGTTTTCGCCTACGGAGTCGCCGCATCCGAGTTCACCGATCCCGACCTTGGACCGGGTATCCGTGAGATCGAGGACGCCGCGCACGAGCTGCGGGTCGGTGCCGAGCGGGCGGCAGGTGAGTACGCCGCTATGGAGATCGACCTGCGTAAGCGGATCGAGGCCAAAGCGCCCGGCGAGTTGGCGAACCGACGCGGCGAACTGGAGGCGAGGCGAGTCGCAGAGGCCGAACCCTCACCGGGACAGGAACGCCTCGACGGCCTCGAGCGGCGCATCGCTTCCGGCAATGTCCGTCTCGCGGAGCTCGCGAAGGAGCGCGCGGGATTGACCGGCGAGTCGCCACCAAGCCCGGAGCACCTTTCGCGCATCGACGCCGATCGCCGCCGCACCGCCAAGCAGGTCGGTCGACTGGAAGGCGAGCGCGACACGCTCGCGGCCGAAGTGGCCGGCGAGGCGCGGCCCATCGGTCTGAGCCCAGGCGAACGCGCCGAACTGGCAGTGATCGAAGACCGCCTGGGCGACCTGGCCCGCCGAGAGGTCAGGGCTGCGCGCGCCAACCCTCCGAAGATCATCGAGGAGAGTCTTGGGGCTCGCCCCAAGGACCCACTTGATGCGGCGCTCTGGAACGAGGGGGTCCATGCGATCTACAGCTATCGCCTGCGCTACGGCATCACCTCAGACAGCGGGCGCCCGCTCGGACCGAAATCGCGGGACGCCGCCCGAATGCGCGATCGGCGACAAGCGGAGATTCGTATCGCTCGAATGCAGCACCGGCTCACCAAGCAGCGCGTGCGACGCGCCGAGCGCGGAATGCGTATCGCCCGCTAGAGGTGGGGTTGGGTACGACGCGGTTTTGGCCCTGCGGCCAGTGTAGGGCCGAGGGGCTTGGCCAGCTGGCCATTGGCGATGCCGCCGAGCGATCCGAGGATGTCGCCATGACACAACTGAATGAAATTGACCTCCGCGCTGCGACCCCATCCGACGCCGAGGGGATATGCGCTATCTACAACGCCGCGCTCGCCGAACGAGCGTCGACCTTCGAGACCGAGCCACGTTCCCCTGAGGACTTCGAGGGCAGGATCGTGGACGCACGGTTTCCCCTCTTGGTCGCTGAGAGGGCGCAGCGCGTCATTGGCTGGGCCGGACTTGCCTCGTACAGTGGTAGGCCGTGCTACGCCGGAATCGGTGAGTGCAGCGTCTACGTCGTCGTAACTGCACGAGGCCGTGGTGTTGGCACAGGGCTCGTCAGGGTCCTAGCCGACGTCAGCGCAGTAAAAGGCTTTCACAAGCTGGTCGGCAAGCTGTTCACCGATAACGCTGCGAGCCATCGCCTCGTTGAGCGTTGCGGCTTCTCGACCGTCGGCGTGCACCGTCGTCATGGAACGCTTGACGGAGAGTGGCGAGACGTGCTGGTCGTTGAGCGATTGCTCGACGTGAACTGACCTCCCTCGCTCTCAGGTCGGCTGCGATTCAACATCGTCGTTGAGGGCGCTCCCCCTGGTACCTACCCGAGGGCAATCAGCCCGAGCTTCTGTTGGCTGGGTGGCCAACGCGGCCTCGATGATCGCACGCTGGCGCGTGCGGAGGCCGGCGCATGGCCACCCAGCCGCAGAGCCCGAGCAAGGAGAAGGAAGATCGAGCGACCGCACTCGCGAACTTGCTCCAGGTTGCGCACGGTCGCCTCATGCGCCAAGCGCTCTCTCACTCGCGAGGACGTGACGATGCCGAGGAAGCTTTGAGCGATGCTTGCGTTCAGTTCCTTCGCTTCTACGACGGCCCCCCAGGGGAGGCTGCATTGCATTGGATGCTCCTAGTCGTCAAGCGATGTGCGTGGGCGATCGGTCGTGGTCGCGTTGGCGATTTGGTCGAAGTAGTGGTTCCTGACGACCGCATCGGGCCGGCCGGGCTTGTGGAGCGAGCGGAGGAAACGGAGCAGCTGATCGAGTCAATGGAGTTGCTGAAGCCGGACGAGCGCGTGGCGCTCATCCTGCTCGGCTTGGGCTGTAGCTATGCGGAGATCCACGAGCTACGCGGCTGGAGCACGAGAAAGGTTCGCCGCTGCCTCGATGAGGGACGCGCCAAAGTCAGGGAACTGCTGAGGAAGGGGGGGACTTAGCCATGCCAGCGCCTTTGGCACCTATGGACGCGCTTCGACCGATCAAGTTCACCGATGCCTTGGTCCGCCTCCAAGCGTTAATAGGCACCGATGTCAACGTGATTGTCAACTTCTACGGCAAGTTCTTCGGCTGCGCCTTCGCCGGAAAGCTGGATCGCGTCGAGACGTTCCCCCCCGATCACACCGCGATCAAGGTCGTGCTCGACGACGGCCAGGGCTTCTTCCTCGACCCCGCCGATACGAAGGCGTTTGTTGGTCGGAAGGATGGGGATGACGCCAGCGTGCTCGAACTAAAGCTCGGCTTCGGCGCAACCGTGACGCTAGAGCGTTCCGGTTGCTCGATGTGCACTGAATCCAGCACAGGACTTGACTAAGGGGCTTCAGAGACAGATAGCTTCTCCGCCCGCTTCGCCAACTCCGAAATTTCAAGCCCCAAAGCTTCTGCAATCCCGCCTATTACGGTCCAGGTTGGATTCGCTGGTTTCTCGCTCCGCTCGATCTCTGAGAGATAGCGCCAAGAGATGCCGGCTTCAGCCGCCAGGGCTTCGATGCTGAGCCCTTGCGCTTCGCGCGCCTGTCGGATGATGGTTCCAAGCTGAGCGGGGGTCGGCACCACGAGCGAGGAGCCTGCCGCCGCTGCACTGGTCTGAACATGAACTATAGTTCAGGGTGCCTAAAGGATTTCGAGCAAGGGAGATGGCGAGGAGGCAGCGAGCCCGGATGCTCCACGGGCTGCACGAAGGGAGCTTTTGCATCGCACTTTCTAAGCGATCAGATGTTGGAAAAGGATTGACAAGTGCTTGCAAAGAAAGATAGGAACTGCTCCAAGGAATACGACAGAAAGTGACGGGCGATACATGGGTAAGGGAGAGTTCGAGACGAATTCGCACAAGGCTGCGACTCAAGGCGATAGGTCCGCAGCTCCGCGGATTCTGCAGCGCTTTGGCGGGCTGTTGGTTGGCTTTGTCGCGCTGTTAGCCCTCTTGCCCCTATCCGCGGTTGCTGCCGAATGCACGACCAGTTGGAGCGGACCCGCTGAAGGCTTGTGGAAAACCGCAGGAAACTGGTCAACCGGCAAAGTCCCTACGTCGACCGATGTTGCCTGCATAGGTTCCGGGAAGATGGCGAAGGTCACGGCCTCCGCTCAAGTTGGGATCGTTCAGGGCGAAGGCACTCTCAAGCTTGAAGGGGGAACTCTCGAATTAATGCGTTCTCCAAGTGAAGGAATTTCGGTTATGAACTCGTTGATCGTGTCCTTCGGAAGTATGTCGGGAATTGGAAACCTGAACATCACTAGTACTTTGACTTGGAGCGGTAGTGGCACCATGTACGGCACGGGCCAAACTACTCTCATGGCTGGCGCGACCGGCTCGATATCTGGAGGTGGACGGCTAGAAACTCGCACCTTCGTTAATGAAGGGACGCTCACTCTTGGCTCGGGCTACATGGTGATGGCTGCCGCTGCCAAACTTGAAAACAAGGCGACCTTCATCGTCAACGCCGAGAGCGCGGAAGGTGCCATTCGGAAAGGGACTGGCGCTTCAGCGCATATCTTCAATGAAGGACTTCTTAAAAAGGCTACCGGTACCGGCGAAAGCATCATCCGCGCTACGATCGAAAATCTGGGCACGGTAGACGGTGGAGCTGGCCAAATCGTCTTTAGCTCAGGTGAAACCGCCAAGCTCGAACCGAAAAGTGTCCTTGAAGGATTTGTCAGAATCCAAGGCCCCCCAGCTGCCGTCGGGAAAAACTTCACTGTGACCGGCACGCTCGAAATTGGCAATCCAACGATCCTTGAAATACCAAGTGGATACACTGGACAAGTGGCAAATATTCGGCTCGCTGGCTTTCTCGAAGGAGCAGGCGACCTTGAAGTAAGCAATTCCTTATACGTAGGCCCGTCTTGGGGCATGAGAGGCACGGGCTCAACTACTGTTACTTCAGGAGCATCTGGTGAACTTTACAGTTTGACGATAGAAGAACGCACGCTCATAAACGAAGGAACTATTACTTCCAGCCCCAAAGTCCTATCCATGAGATCTGGCGCCAAAATAGAAAACCGAGGGGTCTTTAACGCTAATACCGAAGTAACTGGGGCTGACATTAGCCAAGGCGGAGGACCCGCGCCTAGTTTTATCAACACCGGGACGTTCCAAAAGTCTTCGGGCGCTGGAACGACTGAAGTCGATGTCCCTTTTACCAACTACGGCGTAGTCCGCGAACTCACGGGCAAACTGGTGTTTACGAAAGCGACCAATGTGCCGTTCACCAACCGATTCGGCAAACGATCAGAATGTGCCGATCCGGTGGATTGCGCAACCGGCGACTTCAGTGAGCTTCAAACCGACCTGTTGGTTGGTGGCAGAGGGATCGGCCTCAACCTAACCCGGAGCTACAGCGCGCGCAGCGCTGCAATCGCAGCATCTCCCGGTGCGTTTGGTTATGGCTGGTTCAACTCGTACAGCGATCGCTTGACCTCGGAAGAAAGCGGGAAAAAGATCACCCTGACTAGGGGGGACGGAACTGCCGTGCCCTTCACCGGCGGTCCAGGTACCTTCTCGTCTCCGGCTTGGAGCCAAGACACCTTGACGGGAACCGTAGAAAGTGGCTACACGCTCGTTCGAGCTGACCAAACGAAATACAAATTCACGGGCGCAGGGAAGCTCGAATCAGTTACTGATCGGAATGGCAACAAAACGTCGATTTCCTATGACGAATCGGGTCGACTCAAAGAAGTCACCGACCCGGCTGGCCGCAAGCTAACTCTTGCTTACAACGCCGAAGGCTTGGTCAAAAGTGCTGAAGACCCAATGGGCCGCATCGTCAGCTACACGTACGAAAGCAAAAATCTGAAATCGGTGACCATGCCCGGAGCTGTAAGCCCCCGATGGCAGTTCAAATACGATGCGTCACATCGCATCACCGAAATGACCGATGGGCGCAGTGGTAAAACGACCAACTCGTACGATGGCTCGAGCCGAGTTACGTCTCAGACCGATCCAGCCGGGCGAACGATCAAATTTGAATACAGCACCTTCCATACCAAGGTAACGAACCAAACGACGGGTGCTGTAACTGACGAGTGGTTTACGAGTAATGGCCAGCCATTTTCTGTGACGCGTGGCTTCGGTACCGCGGACGCCACTACGGAATCGTTCTCGTACAACGCTGCCGGCAGGCTCCTCAGCTCAACGGACGGAAACGGCCACAAAACGACCTACGGATATGACGCTGAAGGAAATCGGACCAGCGAAAAAGACGCAGAGGGCAACGAAACTAAATGGACGTTCAATGGAACCCACGATGTGCTCTCTATGACGATGCCCGGCGGGGAAACGACCACCATCAAACGAGATGGACAGGGCAATCCAGAAACGATCAGCCGTCCTGGACCGGAAGAAACCACCCAGGTCACTTCCTATGGCTTCACTGAATTGGGACAGCTCGAAAGCATTGTTGATCCACTCGAACGAACCTGGAACTACGGCTACAACAGCAATGGGGATCGGACTTCAGTGGAAGACCCGGAAGGAAATACTCGGACCGCGGAATACGACGGCGATTCGAGGCTTATAGCGATCACCAATCCGCGAGGAAATGCGGAAGGGGCAGAACCAGCCAAATTCACGACGACTGTCGAACGTGATTTACAGGGACGGCCGATCAAAATCACGGACCCGCTGGGAGGTACGACCAAATACTCCTATGACGGTAACGGGAACGTGGAAGCTAAGACCAATGCTAACGGCCATGTGACCAAATTCGTCTACAGCGGCGATAACGAGGCGACGAAAGTCGAAAAGCCCAATGGGGCTGTACGGGAAACCAGTTACGACGGCGCTGGCAATATCACCAGCCAGGCCGATCCGGAAAAAGGCACCACGACCTATGTACGGAACATCGTGGGGCAGCCGATTGAAGTTATTGACCCGTTGAACCGGAAAAGCATTCAGAAATTTGACGACGCGGGGAATCTCGAAACCGTCATAGACCCAGAAGAAAGGGAAACGACTTACGGCTATGACGACTCAGATCGTCTGACCGAAGTTTCGTATTCTGAAGGTGCCACGCCGGACGTTGAATACGGGTATGACCCAAACGGCGCGATCACGAAAATGGTGGACGGCACTGGAGAATCGGTTCTCTCCTATGATGAGCTGGGTCGACTGTCGTCGGTTGAAAACGGTTACGGCGATTTAACGGGGTTCGGCTATGACTTGGCCGAACAGCTGACTGCGATCCAGTACCCGAACGGCAAAAGCATCACGCGAAGTTTCGATAACGCAGGCAGACTCGAAAGCATTTCTGATTGGCTTGGCGGAACGACCACGTTCGCGTACGACCCAGACTCCAATCTCGAGAGCATTGCCTTTCCGGTTGGCACTGGCAATGTGGATGAATACAGCTTCGATCGTGCAGATCGAATGAGTGGAGCTGACTTCTTCGCGGGCGAAATGAAAGCGGCATCGCTTTCATACGGTCGTGATGCCCTGGGGCAGCTTGAAGAAGTGGAAAGCACCGGCCTTCCTGGGGCTGGCTCGACGTCCTACGAATACGACCAGAACGAGCGACTCATTGGCGCCGGCGAAGCGAGCTATGAATATGACTTGCGGGACAACCTGACCAACGCGCCCGGCACGACCAATTCCTATGACGCAGGAAGTCAGCTTGAAGCCGGAACTGGTGTCGGCTATTCCTACGATGGCAACGGCCAACGTTCAGAAGTGGCACCTGAAAGCGGGCCTGCCACGTCCTACAGCTACGACCAGGCTGGCAATCTGACCTCGATAGAACGACCCGAAGAAGGCGAAGTTGCCGGGATCGGCATGAGCTTCACCTACGATGGCCAAGGGCTTATGGCATCTCAAACCAAAGGCCTGGCTACCAATCACCTGACGTGGGACCTCAGCGGGCCGATGCCGCTATTGCTCGATGATGGTGAAAATAGCTATGTCTACGGACCCGACGGGCTCCCTGTACTGCAGATCTCGGAAGAAGAAGGCGCTACGTACCTTCATCACGATCAACTAGGCAGCACTCGGATGCTGACGGATTCGGCCGGTGAAACCACTGCCTCCTTCAGCTTCACGCCTTACGGCACTTTGGCAGGCAGCACCGGCACCGCCACGTCGCCGATGGGCTTTGCTGGCCAGTACACGGAGTCCGAGAGCGGCTTGCAGTACTTGCGAGCACGTTTTTACGATCCGGCGACGGCGCAATTCCTGACGGTTGATCCGATTTCCGCACATACGCATGCGCCATATGCATATGGCAAGGACAACCCACTTTCGTTTGTCGATCCAAGTGGTTTGGGAGCGTGCATCTTGGGTTTCATCGACTGCGATGAAACGGACGATCCTTGCGATCCGAGCCAGGTCGTAGCAACCAGCATCATGCTTCCAGCGTGTCTGGTGTCAGATGACGCCGCGGACACCGTAAGCGATGTAACTGCCGGGTTTGGGGATGGTGCGTCATTCGGTTGGACCCAGAAGGCAAGGGAAGCGCTTGGCGAGTCGGAACCTGACGATACGTGCTCGCTGCTCTATAGCTTTTCAAGTGAATTCGGGTCTTTGTTCCGAGACTTCACCATCACCGTTGCGGGTACGCCGGCTCTTAAATACTTCCCGGTACGGGTCAAGCCTCAGGTTCCCCGTGATCTACCGCCCAGATACCAATCGCCTCCGAGGGATCTCGACCCGGTGCCGTAAGCTGGGTCGGCCAAATGGCGGCGAACAGTCAAGCTAGCGCTCCCTTGGACTGGCCTGCGCAGGTGGGCTTGGTCTTCGGGGGCGCGCTGGCGGTTCGTCTTGTCTTTGTTGCCACCGATTCATATTCAGTTGCCTCCCTCGCGGCTGCTGCGTTTCTTCTCGTGCTCGTTGGGCTACAGCGGAGGCAGGTGGCACGGTCCAATGCGGGCGTGTTGACGACGTGGCGAGAGGTTCCGGCCAGCGCTGTGCGCTTGGCGGTTGCTATCGGTGTTCTGGCAGTATTGGCAGCCGTGGTAATGCGCATCGTGACCGATCCCGGTTGGGCAGCGGTCGCAATATTCATTGGAGCCGCAATGATTATTGATTGCTTGGTAAGGATGGGCGCCACGCAGGCTCAGGAATTGGGAGCCCGCAAAGTCGCTGGGCAACGCTAGGAGGTTGGAACCTTGAAGCTGATGGTCGGGCTATTCATGGCGGTCGATCACGATTCCACCGGCTACGGAGTAGGGCAAATCCTTGGACTGATCGTCCTTGTCGGACTCGTTGTCGTGGCGCTTCGCACGGCGATCCAGCGTCGTCGCCAGCGGCCTCCAAGTGACCGATAGGTCGTTGCAGCGGGAGTAAATGTAGACCTTTCCGCGGGGCTGACTTTGGGCTTCCGCGCCGGATCCTTCGGGTGTCCAGGCCGATGCAAGCGCCCTTCGCGATGGACAGAGAGGGTGCAATGGACGCCCTGCCCGAAAACGAGGCTCTGAGAGCCGACCTGAGCCTCTGCGGCGACCCCACGCGAGTGATTGTTCAGACGCATTCGTGCCTGGGGCGTGTCTGCGGGAGCCGAATTCGACCCCTTGATTTTCGCACGCCTTTGGCGTGCGGGGGTCGGGCATCGGCTCCCGCAGCGAGCGGGCGCAAGACCCAGAAGGAGGCTCCAAATGAGCCAAGTCACCATCGCCCCCACCAAGGTCACGCCAGATCGTCATGCCCCGAGCAGAGGCGCAGATGATTCTGTCGCCAAAGTCCGCCCCCAGGACATCGCCGGCATGTTGGCGATGATGACTTTCCCCGAGAGAGTCCGCGCCTACAAGAACGAAACCTTCACCCGCCGAGAGCTCAGCGCCGCTGCGGCTCGTGAGCCTGAGCGGATGCCGATGCTCAATGGGGAGTTCGAGTGGATCGCGTGGAACCTCGCCGACCTCGACTAGGCCCAAGGCGCCCGCTGGTGACTACGCGCCAACGCGCCTCCCGCTCCTCGGCCTCCACACGCTCGAGGTCGTCTAGGAGGGGCACCGTGCCCTCGCTCAACGTGGGCCACGATGACGAGGAACTCGCATTTGGTTCCTCTTGATCCAGCTGGACTCCTCGCGCCAGTTCTGCGCTTTGCGGCGGCGATCCCCGGTCGGCGCTCATTGCGAAGTCTCCAATACGCTCGCCGTCGACGCGCCCCTCTGGAGGTCAATGAGCACTCTGTCCTCGAATGACAAGCGCAGACTGATTTTCGCCAGCGGCAAGTTGTGGTACATCAGCAGCGCCGACCCCGGGTCGCGTTCACGCACAACATGGGCGGGTGCAAGATCACGGTACGTCTCGCCCTCGGTCTGAGAGCGTCTTCCCCGCTCGCCGGTGTTTCGGGACCGCTGCTCAAACTCTGCGACGCCCGACACTCTGGAGATGAAGGTCAACGTCTCGACGTCGGAGATCCCGATCCCGAACACCTTCCCACGATGGTTGTTGACGATCGTGCCGGCCCGTCGGCCGTAGACGGTCGCGACCTGGGCCATGTCGTGGAAGATCGAGAGCAGCTGCACCCCCTGTCCCGCCCCGGTCGACGCAATCGCGTCCAGGTCGGGGATCGGCGCGATGTTCGCCGCCTCGTCGAGCAGAAGCAAGAGGGGCGGATCGAGCGGGCCATCAACCGCTGCGCGTAGGAAGGCGGAAGCGACCAACTCCTGAACGAGCATCGAGAACAACGGGCGCAGTCGCTCCTGCTCATGCAGCGGAGCGCAGAGGTAGAGCGTGTTCTTGTCGCCGCTCAGCAGTCGAGCGGGGGTGTAGTCGGCGCCTTCGGTCTCCTGCTGGACTCGCTCATCCGCGAAGGCGGCAAGGATCATCTCGGCAGTCGTGTAGACGGAGCTGCGTTGGCGCTCCTCACGATTCTGCGTCGCCTGCCACGCCCGTTCCGCCGCGGGCTCGCTGGCTTTCTTCAACGCTTTGCCGACCTGGGCCGCGTTGAGGTCAGGCCCTTCATCGAGCCAACGCACGACATCGGCCATCGTCCGTCTGTCGGCCGCCGCCGCGAACAGCAGGGGCGAGATCAACTTCTCGGCGGTTGCAAACCAAAAGTCCGCGTCCTGTAGCCCACCTTTGCTCCCCTGCGCCGAGTTGCAGAGCCAGTGTGCGATTTTCATCGCGCCCTGCCAGGTTGAGGCGCCCTCGAGCGGCGTCGCGCGCGCGGTCGCCTCCATCCCGCTCACGCCAGTCGGGTCGAAGACCATCACCTCGCCGAGCTGTTCGCGCCGCTCGATCGTCTCGGGAAGGAGGTCGCCCTTTACCGTCGTGACGAGGACGGGACCCTGCCACTCCAGGAGCGCCGGGATCACCAATCCGCTCGTCTTATGCGTCCCGGTCGGAGCGAACGCGATAACGGACTGACGCTCCTCCGCGGCAAGCAGGGTCCGGCCGGACCTGCCGAGAGTCAGACGGCCAGGCTCGGTTGCCCGAACGCGCAAGAGGGCGAGGTCCCGCAGAGTCGCCCAGCGCGCAGCTGGGACGCGGCGCGATCCGCCGCCAATCTGCGGCAGTCCCGCCGGCAGCGGGACTCGACGGACGAGCAGGTAGAGGATCAAGATCGCAGCGCCGACGAGCACGACGCTGACGTAGAAGCCGACAGCGCCGGGAAGCATCGCGTGGACATCGCGCGGCCAGGCGTCGCGCGGGTCTGCGAGGTGGGAGGGGAGGCGCAACGCCGTCGAACCGAGATCGCTTGCGCTGATCGGCGCCCAGCCCGAACCGAACAGGAGACCGGCCAGGGCGCCCGTCAGCCAGATCGACGTCAGCAACCCGACCGCGACCATCGCCACCGCCACATACAGCTGTCGGTCGGTGTCGCTCATACGGCCTCAGCGAGGACGTGCTCGGCCGTACGCCACTCGGTGTAGACCAGCTCACGCTCGATTTGCGACGACTGCTGTCGCACGAGTGCGCGCTCTGCGCCGACGATCCACAGGGCCTCGCCTGGACTCAGCGAGGTCGTCAATTCAGCTTCCGTCTGCCCCAACCCGCCCCGCGAGCGCAGCAGGTCTTGCTGATCGTAAGGCTGGCGATGAATGACGATCGTGCCAGCGTCTCCAATCAGCGCCTCAGCTATGCGCGCCTCACGCGATCCGGCCGCGCCAGCGGCGCCGAGGTCGGCTATGCGATGGATGATGAGGACGACCTGGATGCCGAGGGCGCGGCAGAGCTTGAAACAGGACTGGAGCCATTCGGCGATGCCGATGTCGCCGGTGACACGCCAGCCCTCCTCGACCACCAGGATCAGCTTCGGGCTCTCACGCCCCTCGAATTCCGCGGCCTCCTTGCGCTGCTGGAGGATCGCCTGCAACCAGGCCGCGGCGCAGGTCATCAGAATCCCCAGCGCGGCCGAATCGCCGATCGCGCTCATGTCGAGCACGACCAGAGGCGCGTCGAGGTCGAGACCCTCGGTCGTCGGTCCGTCGAACATTCCCTTCAGGTCGCCCTCACAGAGCCGCTGCAGGGCCAGCGCCGTTTCGCGATTCGCCTCGGCGAAATCGTCCTCGGACGGTGCCGAGACGCCCCGCACCATCCCCCTGCGGGGATGGAGCAGGGCGTCAACCACCATCGGCAGGGTTGGCTCGGCGGCGCCCGCCTCCTCAGTCACGGTCTCAAGCGCCACCCGCAGTCCGGCGTCCTCCTCCGGGGCCAGCTCCCGCCTCAGCGCCGCCTTCGCCACAGAGCGCAAGAGCCGCAGCTGCCCCTCGCGCCCGCTGCGCGGAGTGATCGGGTTGAGCCGGACCTCGCCGCCCGGATAGAGCCGGATCGGCTTTACCCCGAGCGCCTTGGCGAGCGGCCAATACTCGCCCTTGATGTCGATCACCCACGCCTGTCGCTGGTGGAGAATCTGCCGGTAGACGTAGGTCTTCGCCAGCGTCGACTTGCGGTAGTTGAGGTCGCCGAGAATCAGCATGTTGGTGCCAGGCAGAGCCCCTTGCTGACACCGGACCCACGGGTCATACATCCACGCCCCGCCGTAGAGATCGCGGCCGATGTAGACGCCGGCCGCGCCTGGGCCGCCCTCTGCCAGAAAGGGATAAGCGGCCTGAAAGTTGGCCGTGGTGCCGCTGTGGCCCGGTCGCTCTGAGGGCCGGCGCCTCACTTCAGCCCCCAGGCAATAGGCAGGGTGTTGGCGAAGGCCATGTCCTGCTCGCCGTAGCACGGCTGTAGGCCCAGGCGGGCGAGCTGCGCGCCGTGCTCTACGGCGCTGCGCGAGTGCTCAAGCTCCTCCAACGAGCGCGTGTCGGTGCGCAGCCATCCAACCCAGCGCATCTCTGCGTGCCCTTCGGCCAGCTCCTCCTCGCGGCGAGAGGCCGCTTGCTGGCGGCGCCTGATCCGCGCCGTGGAGACGAACCCCTGACGACTGCGGTTGATCTCGTCGGCCACCTCGGCGGTCTGTGCCGCCTCGGCGCGGCGCATCGCCAGCGCGTAGGGCACCGGCTCGATCGTCACCGCGACCGTCCGCAAGACATTCGTCTGCATCAGAAGCGGCGCCATGAACATTGGACCGACTTCCGAACGCGGCCACGACGAGATCCAGTAGGTCGCGTGATAGGCGGAGTCGCTGCGGTAGTGAGACCAACCCGTCTCATCGGCGAGCGGACCCATGAGCGCCGGATCAACCCCTTCGCGCCCCTCTTGACTAAGGGTCGCGCGAGCGCGCGCCTGGCGGCCGAAGGGATCGAAGGCGTCGCGGACCACGGCCGCGTACTGGCGTGGTCGCAAGAGCCCAGAGACCGAGACCTCGGCGATCGTCAGCCGCTCCGCCAGCCCCTCGGCTTCGCGCAGAAGCAGCTCGCAGGCCGCCTCGGTGCCACCACCCATGCGGCGCAGCTCACGGGCGCCGCGGCGTTGGTCGATCTGCACCGCGATCAGAACCTCGTGCTCGGTCGTCTGCGGCGCCGCCGTCTCGACCAGCTCTATGTAAGAGCGGACGAGATCGGAGTCCATCGGCACAGTGCGATCGCGCTGGGACTGGAAGTGCGCGGCGAGCTCGTCTCCTTGGCCGGGCAGCGTTTGCTCGATCCACTGCACGCGGCGGACCGGGCTGCCCTCGCGGGCAAAGCTGGCCAGCACCGAGCCCCAGGCGTCGAGCGCCCGCTCCTGCTCGGCGGAGTCGCGCAAGGCGAAGGACCCCGCCCGCACCGCCATAGCCACGGTGAAGGTGCCGGCGCGGCGGTCTTCGATGACGCCGACCTGCTCGGAGCCGTAGGGCACCGCCAGCAGCTCGAGGCCGCCTAGCGCGGGGGGAAGGGAGGCCTCGTGCGCCGCCTCGCCGTCCTCGTCGATCCGCGTACCGGCGCCTGGCGCCGTCGAGCGATAGCCCGCTTCGGCGCGGCGGCGGCGAAGCGCCCACCGACCGAGGACCGGAGCCCACTCCTCCGGCGTGCGACCGTCGATCGGCACGCAGATCGCGACGACCGCCAGCGCCAGCGCGACGAGCGCCACGCCCACCCCGGCGACAGTGCGGAGCATGTAGAGGGCGCCGAGGCCGAGCAGGGCGCCCGCCGCCACGATCACCACCTGGCCGATCCGCAGCGGTCCGACGACGGCACGCTGCTCAAGAGGGCCGAAGCGGTAGCGCCGACTCATTTCTCACCGCTCCTCTCGGGCTTGACCCCCGGTTGGTCGGGTGCGGGCCGCGGCGGCTTTTCGCCCGTCTGCGGGCTCTCGCCACCCGCGCTGCTTCCCGACCCACCGGCAGGTCGCTCTGAGGAGGACTCGCCCGACGTCGCCCTGCCTGCCTCCTTGGCAGTTGCGGTTCCCTGAAGACGCTGGCTGGCCGCTTTGGTCCCGCCGACCGCCGCCGTAGGAACGGCCGCCGCCGCTCCTGCCGCACCGCCCGCCGCCCCCCCGCCACCGGCATTTGCACCACCGCCACCCGATCCACCGCCAGCGCCGCCGCCCCGAGGCCCCCCGGCCGCGGGACCGGGAGTGCCGCCGCCTTTGTCAGCGGCATCCCACAGCGTCACCCCCGAGTCGTCGCCCCAATTCGAGCGCGCCATGTTGCGGAGGATCTGGACGTCGCTGGCGACCTGGACGCCGCTGACCACGCCGCCCGCGGCCGAGCGACGGCTGTAGGCGGCGTTCATCGCCCCCTCCGCAAAGGGCACAAATTTCATTAGGACGAAGGGCGCAAAAGAAGCGAGCACCATCAGCGCCGAGGCCGCCAGGATCGCCTCGACCCGCCCTTCCGGTTCGGCCATGAGCCCAGCCGCCAGAGCGATGATCGAGACGATCACGAACTTCGAGCCGATCACCGCCACCAGCAGCTCGCCGGTCTTACGCAGCGCGCTCGCCCAGCGGGGCCAGATCGCCGCCGCCAGCGAGAAGGGCATGAACATGGCGACGACGTAAATCGCCGCATCCCGCATCAGCAGCTCGATCCACACCAAACCGGCGGCAAAGGCGCCGATGATCGCGACGAGGAAGGTGACGAACAGCGGCACCGCCACCGATCCGCTCGCTTCCCCGGCGGTTCCGCCGACTGCGTTTCCTCCACCGCCGCTGTTGATTTCTCGCCCGGCATCACCGCCTGCGTTGCCGAGGCTGGTGATTGCCCCCTTGAAGAAGTCCTGGCTGCTTTCGTGACTCGTCGCGGCGATCGCATGGCAGAGGCCATCCGTCGCAACCACGAGCAGTTGCACCACGACGTAGGCCACGCTCGTCGCGATGAAAGCGAGCGGGACGTTCACCAAGACGACGCGGGCCAGCATCCCCGCGTTGCCCTGCGCCACCCCCTCTAGCACCGCGAGCAGCAGCATCGCCATCCCCATCAGCGCGGCGATCTGCGCCATCCGCCCGTACTCGGCGATGAAGCTCTTGGTCGTCAGCTTCGGCGTCGTCGTCTCGTTGATGCCCTTGACGACCTCGCCGATCAGCCAGCCCGCACCTTCGCTGACCCAATCAGTGATCTGCTCGAAGATCCCGTTACCGACCCCTTTCAAGGCATCCGTGACCGGATTGGCGACGACGCCCCCGACTGCTCCGGTGACGGCGTTGCAGGCATCGCCGACCGGGTTACCGAGGCCCACCGCGCCACCCGTAACTGCTTCCAGCCCGCCCGTTACCGCGCCGGCCGCGCCGCTCCCGAGGTCGCAGGCGACATTGGCCCGCGCCGAGGACGGCGAAGGTTGGGCGAGCACCCCGGCGCCGGCGAGCAGCGCCGCCAGGGCGACGATCCCGGCTGCCCTACGGAGCCAGCGCATAGCTCCGCAGATCGCGCGCGAGATCAATCACCCCGTAAGCGCCGAGCGCACCGGGCTTCGTTGCCAGCTTCGGCGTCGGCCCGAACCCCGACCGCGTTTCGGCGATCATCCAGCGGCCGTCCATCCAGACGACCTCCGTGTGGGTCAGGCCGAAGTAGGCGGACGGCTCTACCGAGGAGGCATTGCCGAGCAGCGTGAATCCCCAAGTGAGGATTAAGGCGCGGCCGGGTCGGTAGGACTCGATTCGGTAGCCGATCGGCACCGCGGCGTAGAGCGTCTGCACCCCGCGCCGCACACCCACCCCGAGCGGTCCCACCGCGAGACGTTCCGCGCCCGGTGAGTTGGCGTCGAGCATTGCCCCCACGTAGTCGGGCGTTGCCACCGCTTCGATCCGCGCCCGCAGGACGCCTGGCCGCAGGATCGCCGGGGTTGCGAACGCACGCTGATAGGAGGCGACGGCCCCGGCGGCACCGGCCGCAGTCCGCGGGAAACCAACCGGGATGCCGGCAATCGAACGCGCCGCGGCGGCA
>DASSXC010000068.1:0-2271 GCA_035704205.1 Solirubrobacterales bacterium
CGCTGCCAGCTCGCTGACCGAGCGACCCTCGACTACGTGCGCCTCCACCAGATACCGCGCCATGTCCACAGGAGAGCTCCCCTCATTCGGTGTCTCCTATGTCCTGACACAGGTGTCGCCTATGTGGTGGAACCGGACACCATCATCCGCTTCACTTCGATTCCCCTGCACTTCGGCAGGTTGACCCTCGCGGGGGAAAATCAAACCACCCCCGCATATCGCCTCCATTTGAGCCACTAGTTGACCCGCCCACACACCTTGTGAACGCCTGAGAGGCATCCGGGCCCAAGCGTCGGTGTTGCTGCCGGGGCGGCCATCATGCTGGGGCTGAGCTTTGCCCGCTAGGCGTTTTGTCTGGCGGCGATCCGCTGGACAGCCCACAGGCCCAGGCCGAGGCAAAGCAGCGCTCCCGCCCGGAGCCACGTCTCGGCCTCAATCTGGGTCATGACCAGGGCGCACGCGGCGATGCCAAGGAGCGGAAGCACGAAGGGCACCTCGAAATGCTCGTGGTTGGCCGAGTCTCGGCGGAGTACGAGGGCGGCGACGTTCACCGTGATGAAGACGCCCAGCAGGAGGAGCACAGTCGTATCGGCGAGCGCTCCGAGATCGCCGGTGAGGATCAGCCCGGCGGCGACCGCGGTGGTGAACGCGATCGCGACCAAGGGAGTCTTGTGCCGGCTCAAGCGGCCGAACGGCGATAGGAGGACCCCCTCCTCGGCCATTCCATAGAGCAGGCGCGAGGCCATGATCATGTTGATCAGTGCGCCGTTGGCCAACGCCATCAGGCCGATCGCCGAGAACACCTTGGTGGGAATCGCCAGCGGTCCGACCTGGACGACCTCAAGCAGCGCTCCGCTGGAGGTTTCGAGGCGATGGGTTGGGACAGCCATCGAGGCGATCAGCGTCACCACGAGGTAGATCGCCCCGGCCGCGGCGAGGCCGGCGAAGAGGGCGACCGGGTAAGAACGCCCCGGCCGGGTCGTCTCCTCGGCGATGTTGACCGAGTCCTCGAAGCCGATCAGGGCGTAGAAGGCGAGCGCGGCACCGGCGAGGATCGCCAAGGCCGGCGCCGTGCCCTCCTTGAACTCGACGGCCCTGGCCGGGTCGCCCTCTCCGCTGGTGAGTGCGGCGACCCCGACGATCACCACCAAGAGGAGGCCCCCCAGCTCGACCAGCGTGAGGACGACGTTGAGTCGAACCGAGATCAGGATTCCGATGAAGTTGATCGCAGCGACGGCCGCGATGAAGGCCAGGGCGGCCACCGCGACTGGGACGGCGACAAACTCGGCGAGGTAGTCGCCCCCGAAGGCTCGCGCGAGCGCGCTCGCCGAGGTGACGCCTGATGCCATCACCGCAAAGGCGACGAGGAACGCCACCAACGGGCTCCGGAAAGCCTCCTTGGCATAGAGGGCGGCCCCGCCCGCGCGGGGGTACTTCGTCACGAGTTCGGCGTATGAGCCAGCGGTAAGCGCGGCGAGAAGGAGGGCGACGAGGAAGGACGCCCAGATCGCGCCTCCAACCTCGGCGCCGACCGCGCCGACGAGAGCGTAGATCCCGCCGCCGAGGATGTCGCCGAGGATGAAGAAGAAGAGCATCCGCCGCGAGACGACGCGCCGCAGCGTCCCTGGGTGTCGTTCCTCGCCGGTTGCCGACCGCTCCCGGCGTGAGAATGGATTTGATGGACGAGTCACGCGGTCTGCTCACCGGGGAGCTCAGAGATCACTCGACGGACCGGGTTCCGGTCGTCTCGCCGTCGCAGTCCACGGCCGAAGCGCGTCGTCACATGGTTGGCAAGTCATTTGATTTCGTCGACGAGATCGTGGTGCTCGATCAGGGCAGGCTAGTCGGCCTCGTGGCGCTGACCCGTTTGCTGGAGGCCCCAGAGGAGAAGCTGCTCGGTGACCTTGCCGATCCCGACTCGGTGGTCATCCGGCCAGGCGAATCCGAGGAGGGCGCCGCATGGCGGATGGTGCGCCGCCGGCAGAGCAACCTGGCGGTGGTGGACTCGGATGGCGCCTTTCTCGGGCTTGTGCCTTCGCATCGTTTGATCGGCCGCCTGCTCGCGCAGCACGACGAGGACGCAGCTCGCCTTGGCGGTTACCTGGCCAGCAGCGGCCGGGCTCGACTGGCAGCCGAAGAGCCGGTCAGCCGCCGGCTCCTGCATCGCCTGCCATGGCTCCTGGTCGGCCTAGTCGGGGCGATGGCGTCGGCCGTGATCGTCGGCGCCTTCGAGGCTCAACTGGACGAGGTGGTCCTCCTGGCCTTCTTCGT
>DASSXC010000069.1:0-6891 GCA_035704205.1 Solirubrobacterales bacterium
GGCCTGCGCCTTGGCGACGCCTTTCTCGAAGGCCCGCCGCTGCTTCTCACCCACCGCGGCCGCCCAGCGCTCGGCGATCGTCTCGGCGTCGAGCTGCTGGTACCACGATTCGAGGTTGCCCATCTCGGCCAGGCGCCGCATCGTCTCGCGATATTCCCGGGCAGCGGCAAGCACGATGCCGCGGCGCTGCCGACGGTCGCAATCGCGGTCGCGACCGGCCAGGGCGAAGCTCGCCACGAGCCGCTTCACGTCCCACTCCCAGGGGCCGGGCAGCGTCTCGTCGAAGTCGTTGAGGTCGAAGACGAGCCGCCGCTCGGGCGAAGCGAAGGCGCCGAAGTTGGAGAGGTGGGCGTCGCCGCAGAGCTGCGTCTCGAAGCCCGAGCGTGGGCTCGCGGCGAGGTCGGCCGCCATCACCGCCGCGGCGCCGCGGTAGAAGGTGAAGGGCGAGACCAGCATGCGGCCGTAGCGCAACGGAACGAGCTGGCCCACCCGCAAGCTGGCCTGCCGCTCGAGCAGGTCAACCGGGTCGGGACGGTCGGCGGCTGCCCGCCATTCGCCGTGGCTCGAGCGCGGCACGGCCCTGCGGGCGGCTTTGCCGGCGGCGGCACGCTCGGCGGGCGATCCGGGGTGGGTTTGGATCGAATCGGCCATGGGGTCAGGCGGGAACGGGCTCGGCGAGCGGTGGATCGGGGGCCGCCTGCAGCTCGTCGAAGCGCTGGGTCGGCAGGCGCCGGGTGGTCCAGAACGAGGCGAGGACGAAGAAGGCCGCGAAGAGGAATGCCGTCTTCAGCGCCTTCAGCTGCGCGTCTTCGTAGTTCTCGACCAGGGCGTCGACGCTGGCGGGGTCGATGCCCTCCGCCTCGGCCGCCGCACGCACTTCCTCGGAGGCGACGAAGTTGCCACCGGCGCTGAGCCGGACCTGGATCTGGGCTTCGACGTCGGCCGAGACCCGGGGATCGTCGGCGATGTTCGAGGTGAAGGCGAAGATCAGGCCGCTGATCACGATCGCGCCGAGCAGCGCGGTCCCCAGCGAGGAGCCGAGCTGTTGCGCGGTGTTCTGCAAGCCACCGGCCTCGCTGCGATCCTCGTCGCCGACCGCCGACTGGACCACGTTGCCGAGCTGGGAGACGATCAGGCCCATGCCGATTCCGAGCACGCCGGTGGCCGCCAGGAAGGCGCCACTGTCGAGCTCGGGCTCGATCGTCCCCAGCAACATCACTATGGCGAGCAGGACGACCAATAGGCCGGCCCGCACCAGGAGCCGCGGCGCGAACCGTTTCGCCAGGGCCGAGCCGGCGATGGCGGCGAAGAAGAGACCGGCCGAAGCGGGCAGCATCTGCACTCCCGTTTCCAGCGCGTCGAGGCCCTGGACGATCTGCAGGTAGAGCGGGATGGTGAAGAAGATCCCCATCAGGATCAGGTTCTGGACGAGCAGCATCGAGACGCCGCCGCGCAACGGGCGGATGCGCAACATCCCCAGGTGGACGAGAGGCGCCAGGCCGTGCTCCTCGCGTCGGCGCTCCCAGGCAACGAAGCCAGCCAGGACCAGCGCGCCGGCGGCGATCACGAACGGGGTCAGGGAAAAGCCGAAGGGCTCGACCGGCGAGGCACGCGGCTCCAGCCAGCCCCAGTTGCTGGCCTGCAGGACACCGAAGACGATCAGCGCCAGACCCGAGGCGGAAAGCACGCTGCCGACCCAGTCGAGCCCGGGCGCCCCCTGCTCGCGCTCCGGCTCGCGGATCAGCCGCGCGCCCAGCAGGATGCCGATCGCGACGACCACCTCGCCCACGAAGACCAGCCGCCAGGTGAAGTCGGTGGTCATCCAGCCGCCGAGGATCGGGCCGACGGCGATGCCGGCACCCGCGACGCCGCCGAGGACGCCGTAGGCGATCGCCCGATCGGCGCCCTTGTAGTTGCCGGCGACGAGGGCGACGAGGGCGGGCAGGACGAGCGCGGCGCCGATCCCCTCGAGGATCGACCAGCCGAGCATCAGGCTGGGCACGCTCCAGGAGGCCGCGGTCAGGCCGGAGCCGATGCCGTAGATGACCATGCCGACCGCGAAAGCGCGGCGCCGGCCCCAGATGTCGCCGAGCTTGCCGCCGGTCAGCATCAGGCCGGCCATCACCAGCGCGTAGAGGGCGATCACCATCTGGATCGTCGTCACCGTCGTGTCGAAGTCCTCGACGAGCTGCGAGATCGCGACGTTCATCACCGCCTGGTCGAGGACCATCAGGAACTGCGCGAACGCCAGGACGACGAGAACTCCCCACTTGACCATGTCGGCAGACAATATGGCCGATCGGCCGGTGTAGCTTGCGGGGATGCGAAGGACGGCGGGATGAGGGCGCTCGTACAGCGGGTCAGCCAGGCGGCGGTCGACGTCGAGGGCGAGCGGGTGGCGCAGATCGGCCCGGGCATGCTGGTCCTGCTCGGCGTCCACCGCGACGATGGGCCCGAGCAGGCGGACCGCCTGGCGGACAGGGTGCGGACGCTGCGCGTCTTCGACGATGCCGGGGGCCGCATGAACGAGCCGCTGGGCGAGCGCGAGGTGCTATGCGTCAGTCAGTTCACCCTCTACGGCGATACGCGCAAGGGCAACCGACCGAGCTATGTGGAGGCGGCGCCGGGCGAACATGCCGAGCCGCTGTACGACCGCTTCTGCGATCGACTCGGAGCGGCGAAGGGCGTCTTCGGCGCCTGCATGGGCGTCGCCCTGGTCAACGACGGGCCGGTGACGCTGCTGCTCGAGGTCTGAGGCGCTGGGATAATGCGCGCCGATGGAGCAACCGGTCGAACGCGACGGCACGATCGAGATCGACGGCCGCCGGCTGGCGTGGCGATCGGTCGGCGAAGGTCCGCCCCTGGCGCTGATCACCGGCTACTCGGGCGCCGCGGCTGGCTGGGACCCGCGGTTCCTCTCCGCCCTTGGGCGATCGTTCGAGGTGCTCTGCCCCGACAATCGCGGCATGGGCGGCTCGCAGCTCGGCGAGCTGCGCGAGCCGCTGACGATCGAGGCGATGGCCGCCGACGTCGAGGCGCTGCTCGACGCACGCGGGATCGAACGGCTGCCGGTCGCCGGCTGGTCGATGGGCGGCTTCATCGCCCAGGCGCTGGCGATCCAGGCGCCAACGCGGGTCGAGGCGCTGGTGTTGCTCGCCACCAACCCCGGCGGGGCGGCCGCCGCGCCGGGAGACCCTGATTCCTACGCACGGCTGACCGATCACTCGGGCACGCCGCAGGAGCAGGCGACGCGGTTGATCGAACTGGTCTTCCCCGCCGACGTGGCCCTCGAGATGTGCCAGCGCATCGGCGATGACGTGGCCGCGGCTCGCGCCGAGCTATCGCCGGCGACGCTCACCGCTCAACGGGCGGCGATCAGCGCCTGGAGTGCCAATGGCCTGGCCCCTCCGAGCGCCGACTCACCACCCGTCCTCGCCGTCTGCGGCAGCGAGGATGCCGTGATCCGACCCGAGAACACCGACCGGCTCGCCACCCGCTGGCCCAACTGCAGAACCGAGCGCTTCGAGGGCGACGGACACGCCTTCATGGCCCAGGAGCCGGAGCGACTCGCCGCCCTGATCACCTCCTTCCTGGGCCGATGAGCCAGATCAGCCTGCGCTATGAGAACGGCGTCGCGGAGCTCGACGTCGTCGAGCCGATCTGGAACGCGTTGCAGGAGCACCACTCGCGGATCACCCCGGAGCTCGACCCCCGGACCCCGAAGCGAGACCTCGCCGATGCCTGGCGACTGCGTCGCTCCAAGTACGTCCGCTGGCTCGAGGATCCCGCGACCTTCTTCGTCATCGCAGAGGACGAGGACGGGGCGATCGGCTACGCCTTTGTCACGGTCGGGCCCGGCTACGCCTCATGGCGCACCGGTGAACGGGCAGGCGCATTGGAGACACTCTCCGTTCTACCCGAGCGCCGTGGCGACGGCATCGGCGCGGCGCTGATCGAGGCGGTCTGGGCTCGCCTGGGCGAACGCGGCGTCGAGGACCTGGCGATCACGACGACCATTACCAACGTCGACGCCCACCGCTTCTACGAGCGCCACGGATTCAGCCAGGGCTTCGTCGTCTACCACGGCAAGCGGCCGAAGCCGTAAGCGACGTCCGTCAGGATGCCTCGCCCAGCGCCTCGTCGACGAAGGGGCCGAGCAGCTCGCCGGTGCGGGTGGCCGTTGTCTCTGGGGAGTCGGCGGGGGCGGTTACGTAGCTGATCGCCAGACGGACCAGGGACTCGGCCAGGAGCCGGGCCTTCGGCGGCGGGGCCTGCGGCCAGCCCTCTTCGATCGTCGCGGTGAGTCGGGCGGTTGCCCACTGGACCACCGGCGCGCCTTGCGTGGTGACGAAAGGGAGCAGGCCGCCGGTGCCGTCGTCGCTGAGCAGGATGCGGACCAGCGGATCCTCGCCGGCGGTGCGCAGGAAGGTCTCCAGGGCGGCGTCGATCGCCGCCCTGGGGTCGTCAAGGTGCTCGCGCACGGCTGTGTCGACGGCGTCGAGGAAGCGTTCCCCCTCGTGGATGACCAGCGCCTGGGCGAACTCGTTGCGGCTGCCGAACTCCTTGTAGAGGGTCTGGCGGCTGACGCCCGCCGCAGCGGCGATCTCGGCCATCGTGATCTCCGACCAGGGGCGCTGCTGCACCTCGCCGCGGCCCGCGGCGAAGAGGGTTTCTCGCAGCAGCCTGCGGGCAGCCTGCGGGTATGGGGTGCGCGCCTCCACGGCGCCTCCAATCGTCGCAGCAGCCGCGGTCATTCGGCTCCGTCGCCGACCGGCTCGAAGTCGACCTTGTCGCGCACACCGCAGTCGGGGCAGTGCCAATCGTCCGGCACCTCGCTCCACGGCGTGCCGGCCGGGAAGCCCTCGCGCGGGTGCCCCGCCCCCTCGTCGTATACGTAACCGCAGCCGGGACAGCGAAAGGCACTCATGCCTGTGCACCCCCGTAGCGAGCCAGGACGCGCTGCCGCGCCCGCGGCTGGATGTTGGAGCGGCTGAGGTCACCGCCGTAATGGTCGAGCAGGCGCCGGTCCATCACCCGCCGCCAGATCGGCGGGAACCAGGCGAGCACGATCATCCCGGCGTAGCCGGTGGGGAGCTGCGGCGCTTCCTCGACGTGGCGCAGCGCCTGGTAACGGCGGGTCGGGTTGGCGTGGTGGTCGCTGTGGCGCTGCAGGTGGTAGAGCAGGACGTTGGAGGCGACGTTGTTGCTGTTCCAGCTGTGCTCGGCGCGGCAGCGCTCATAGCGCCCGTCGTCTTTCCTCTGCCGCATCAGGCCGTAGTGCTCCAGGTAGTTGACGACCTCCAGCAGCGAGAAGCCGAGCACCGCCTGGAGGAGCAGGTAGGGCAGGACGACCGGGCCGAAGACGATCGCCAGCACGGCGAAGAGGCCCACGGTCATCGCCCAGGCCTGCAGGATGTCGTTGTGGATCGACCAGACCGAGCGGCCCAGGCGATCGAGCCGGGCGCGCTCGATGCCCCAGGCCGAGCCGAGGCTGCCGGACACGGTGCGCGGCAGGAAGGCCCAGAAGCTCTCCCCCAGCCGGGCGCTCGCCGGATCCTCGGGAGTGGCGACGCGGACGTGGTGGCCGCGGTTGTGCTCGATGAAGAAGTGGCCGTAGCCGCTCTGCGCGAGCGCGACCTTGCTCAGCCACTTCTCCAGGTCGGCGCGCTTGTGGCCGAGCTCGTGGGCGGTGTTGATCGCGATCCCGCTGACCATGCCCATCGTCAGCGCCAGGCCGATGCTGTCGACGACGGATAGCCCGCCGTCGGCCCAGAGCCAGCAGGCGAAGACCAGCCCCGCGTACTGGACCGGGATGAAGACGTAGGTGCACCAGCGGTAGTAGCGGTCCTGTTCGAGCCACTTGATGATGCTGTCCGGTGGATTCTCGGCATCGACGCCGACGATGAAGTCGAGCACCGGGAAGACCACGAAGACCAGCACCGGGCCGAAGAACCAGAACACGCCGAGGCCGGTGAGCTGCACCCACCCCCAGGCGATGAAGGGCAACGAGGGGACGATCAACCCGAGCAGCCAGGCGTAGCGCTTCGGGTCGGTCCAGGTCGCCGGGCTCAGCTCGACGTCGGGGCCGTGGTGATGATGGTGGTCGTGTGCGGCTGCCTCCATGGGCGCCTCCTCCTTGTCAGATCGCCAGAAATCGTCTGCTTGGTTGACAGATTAGCCCAATTTGTCAACCAACGCAACAAATTGCCTTTCATTGTCCCCAGCCCTCACCCACGCGACCTACATCGGCCTCCTATTTGGGCCTCGATGCAGGTCGCGTGCTGGGGGGGTCAGGGATCGCTACCATGCGTGCTCGTGTATACGTTCCTCGCCGTACTCCAGGTGATCATCGCCGGCATCGTGATCTTTCTGATCCTTCTGCACTCGGGCAAAGACGCGGGCCTCTCCGGCGCCTTCGGCATCGGCGGCGGTGGCAGCTCCTTCGGCGGCGGTTCGATGGTCGAGCGCAACCTCGACCGGGCGACGATCTTCTTCGCCGTCCTCTTCGTCGTCAACACCCTGGTGCTGCTGAAGATCTAGCGGTCGCCGAGGCGGCTCGAGGCGGCTACCAGCTGCGTGCGAGCAGCGCCTGGAACGGCGAGCCGGCCAGCGGCACGCGCGGCTCCCCCAGGAAGGACACCGCCAGCGAGCCGGTCCAGCTCTTTTCCCTGCCCGGACCATGATCGAAGGCAGCCGTGCCGGCGAACGGCGGCGGCGGCGACACCGCCGCCCGCGAGAGGGAATCGTCGGAGGTGAAGGTCGACGCGCCGGCCGAGGCGAGGGCGACGCGGGCGATTCCGATCGAGCCCTCGCTGCCCGCCTCGAAAGCGAGGAAGCGCGCCCGGCGCGACTCGCGCCCCAGCGCGGCGAAGACCGTCCGCGAGACCGGGA
>DASSXC010000070.1:0-6718 GCA_035704205.1 Solirubrobacterales bacterium
GGGGTCGACTCAAGACGGGAGCCTCCTTATAGAGGTCGGGACTGCGGTTGCGGGATCGTAAGGCTAGCGCCGGTGGTTTAGCGGTTCTTAAGCTGCGGCGGCGTGCTCTCGGTCAGGTTCAGCGCCAGGGGAAAGAGAAAGGCGCCGAGGAAGATCAGCACGATGCCGGTGGCGACCAGCCAGCGCGAGGTGCTGAGGTGGCCGGCGATGGCGATCACGAAGCCGATCAGCACGAGCAGCATGTAGGGACCGGCGCTGTGCGGGAGCAGCGTCGCGACGGATAGAGCGAGGTAAAGCACCGGCGCGATTATCATCGCCCGCATGGCACAAGCGCAGCCACCTAATTCCGTAGCCGAGACCAAGCAGGCGCTGGCCGCCGCCAGCTACCTCGCCGACGAGCCCGCCGCGCTCGTCTCTTTCCTCGCCCAGCGGCTCGGCAAGCCGATCCTGGTCGAGGGCCCGGCGGGGGTCGGCAAGACCGAGCTCGCCAAGGCGCTCTCGCGCGCCAGCGGCCGCGAGCTGATCCGCCTGCAGTGCTACGAGGGGCTCGACGAGGCAAAGGCGCTCTACGAGTGGAACTACCGCAAGCAGCTTTTATGGATCCAGGCCGCCAGCCAAGGCCAAGCCGTCCCCGGACGCGGGAGTGAGGACCCATCCATATCTGATTCTTTGGGTCCTCACGGGAGCGAAGGAGACGGCGTTTGGTCTGACATCTTCGGCGAGGAGTTCCTGCTCGAGCGGCCGCTGATGCAGGCGATCGCCAGTACCGAGCCGGTCGTGCTGCTGATCGACGAGATCGACAAGACCGACCAGGAGTTCGAGGCGATGCTGCTCGAGCTGCTCTCCGACTTCCAGATCACGATTCCGGAGCTGGGCCAGGTCTCGGCCACCTCGATGCCGATCGTCGTCCTCACCTCGAACAACTCGCGCGAGCTGACCGAGGCGCTGAAGCGCCGCTGCCTCTACCTCTGGCTCGACTACCCGGAGCTGGAGCGCGAGATGGAGATCGTCCGCCTGCACACCCCGGACCTCTCCGAGACCCTGACCCGGCAGCTGGTCGAGGTCGTGCGGATGGTGCGGGCGCTCGACCTGAAGAAGCCGCCCTCGATCGCCGAGACGATCGACTGGGCGCGGACGCTGCTCCTGATGGGCGCCGAGGACATCGACCGGCAGACGTTCGAGCAGTCGATGTCGATCATCGTCAAGCACCGCACCGACATCGACCTGGTCGCCGAGCGGGTGGGGATGAAGCTTGCCGAGTCCGTACGGCCCCAAAGCTGAGACCGGCCCCCCGGGGCTGGCGGCGAAGCTGCTCGGCTTCTGCGAGGAGCTGCGCAGCGAGGGCGTGGCGGTCGGCACCTCCGAGATCCTCGACGCCTTCGCGGCGCTGGAGCAGGTGCCCTGGGAGTCGCGGGACGACTTCCGCGAGGCGCTGGCGACGACGATCGCCAAGTCGCAGGAGGACCGGCGCGTCTTCGAGCTGCTCTTCGAGCGCTGGTTCTTCCGCGCCGCCGAGGCGGAGGCGATCGAGCGCGAGATCGTCGAGGGCGGGCAGCGCCACGAGGGCGCCGAGCGGCTCGACATCGACGAGCTGCGCGAGCAGATCCGCCAGGCGATCGTCGAGGGAAACGACGGCGAGATGCGCGACCTGGCCCGGCTGGCGATCGCCGCCTTCGGCCGCCAGGGCGAGGGCTCGGGCGTCGTCGGCGTCGACGTGCAGCGGATCCGCCGCACCCTGGAGCTATCGGCCGGAACCCAGCCGCAGGGCGAGGCCGTCGACGGCGCCGCCGAGCTGCCGCCGATCGACCGCGACCAGCTCAACCGCTTCGAGCGCCACCTGCGCCGCGAGCTCGAACGCGACCTGATCGAGCGCACCGAGACCCTTCCCCCCTCCCGCCCCCTGGCCGAGCTCGACCGGGCCCTGCCGACCAGTCCCACGCAAGACCTCGCTGCTGTCCATAGGGCCGTCTCGCAGATGAAGCGCCGCCTGGCCACGCTCGGCCACGAGCAGCGGGGACGGCGCAAGGGGCGGCAGGTCGACGTGCGGCGGACGATGCGCGCCTCGCTCGAGACCGGCGGCGTGCCGATGCACCTGCGCTACCGGCCGAAGCGGCCGCGCCGCCCCGAGATCTACGTCCTCTGCGACGTCTCGACTTCGGTCACCTCGGCCAGCGTCTTCTTCCTCTCGGTCCTGCACGCCCTGCACGACTCCTTCCGCAAGCTGCGCAGCTTCGTCTTCATCGAGCGGATCTCCGAGGTGACCGAGATCTTCGAGCACGAGCGCGACTTCCGCGAGATTGCCCGCCGCGTCTCCAGCGAGGGCGGCGTCGCCGACGTCTCCGGCTACACCGACTACGGCCGCGTCTGGCTCGAGTTCCTCACCGAGATCTCCGACGACCTCGACCCCCGCTCGACCGTGATCGTGCTCGGCGACGCCCGCACCAACGGCCGCGAGCCCCACGCCGAGGTCTTCGCCCAGGTATCCGAGCGTGCCGGCCGCCTCTTCTGGCTCAACCCCGAGCCGAAGCTCTACTGGAACTACGGCGACTCGGTGATGGCCGCCTACGAGCGCCACTGCGACGGCGCCTTCGAGTGCTGGACGACCCGCCACCTGGAGAACTTCGTCAACGTAGTGGCGGGAGGAGTTCCCGCCGCGGAATAGAAGGGAAGTGGGAACGGAAAGGGGAGGAACATGGAGATGAGCACCGCCGCGACCAGTCCGAGCCAGTACCCCGTCACCTTCTCGGTCGACTACCCGGAGCGAAAGCTCAAGCGGCTGACGAGCGCGTTCCGGATCTTCACGCTCATCCCGATCGCGATCGTGCTGGAGCTGATGCCAGGGGGCGCCATTGCAGCTTTTGGGGCTGTGGTTGCAACCGGGAGCCTCGTTGTCTTCCCGCTGGTCCTGATGCTGCTGTTCAGGAAGAAGTACCCCCGCTGGTGGTTCGACTGGAACCTGGAATTGACCCGCTTCGGCAACCGGGTCGGGGTCTATGCCCTGCTGATGGACGACGAATACCCTTCGACCGACGAACAGCAAGCGGTCCACCTCGACTTTCCCTATCCAGACGCCCAACGACTCGAGCGCGGCCTGCCCCTGGTCAAGTGGCTGCTTGCGATCCCGCATTACATCGTCCTCTTCTTCCTCTCGATCGGCGTCCTCTTCGCCGTGATCTTCGCCTGGTTCGCGATCCTCTTCACCGGCCGCTACCCACGCGGGATCTTCGGGTTCGTCGAGGGCACCCTTCGCTGGAACAACCGTGTCTACGGCTACGCCTTCACGCTGGTGACCGACGAGTACCCGCCGTTCCGGCTGAAGCCCTGACAGAGTCAGCGTTTGCTGTGCGTTGGGCGGCCTTCACGCTTGTCGAACCACCACAGCACCGCCTGGCCCACCACGAACGCGGCAATAGTGCTCGCCTGTACGCCAGCTTCGGAATGGCGAAGGAGCAAACCACCGCTGAAGAGGATGCAGTTGAAAACGAGCAACGAGACGACGAAGCCCTTCGTCACCACTTTCATCCCAAGAACCTCACGATCAAATCTAAGCACAGACAATAAATTCCGGCAACCCCACCCCAAAAGGTGCTTCTCAGGGCTTCCCCTTCAACCTCCTTACGCGTCCAGCCCAGGCGCATTCCCTGGGAGGACGTGACGAATCCGCTCACCACAACCCCAAATGCAATCGAGGTCGCCACCGATTCCAGCAGGGTGGTAGTGAAGCCGATTCCGCCAATGAGGAGCATGTCCTGACCATGCACCGCCGCCACGCGCGAGTGGTGCGCGGAATCGAAATTGTTCGAATCACATTTGTGTCGGAACTGCCTATTTGGGAAGGGAGCCACCCGCTAGGGCGATCGCAACGCCGATCAGGGCGGCGACCAGGAGGGTGGTAACCACGCCGAGGCGGACGGCGAGGAGGGCGACGGCAGCCGCGGCCAGGACCGCGAGCTGCCAGAGCTCCTCCAGGGCCAGGGCCAGCGGGATCGCCGAGCCGAGGATGGCGCCGATCGCGGCGGGGCCGGCGCCGTCGAGGAAGGCGCGCGCCCTGCGGTCGGAGCGGAGGCGGTCGAAGCGCTCGGCGCCGATCAGGATGAAGGAGAAGGAGGGGGCGAAGGCGACCGCTGCAGCGAGCAGCGCGCCCCAGACTCCCGCCGCGGCGTAGCCGACGACCGCGACCGTGTGGACCACCGGGCCCGGCGTCACCTGGCCCAGCGCCACGGCATTGAGGAACTGCGGGTCGGTCATCCAGTGGTAGTGGTCGACGGCGTCGGCCTGCATCAGCGGCACGATCACGAAACCGCCGCCGTAGGAGAGAGCGCCGACCTTGAACGCGGTCCAGGCGAGGGCGCCGACACCGGCACTCGCGGCGGCGAGCGGCAGGAAGGACCAGCTACCCAGCCCCTGGCCGGCTATCGCCCCAGGGCGGCGCAGAGCCAGCTCGATCAGGCCGCAAGCGATCAGGACGAGCACCAGCCAGGCACCGACCAATGCCGTCGCCACGACCCCGGCCACGGCGTAGAGCATCCAGCGCAGCGGGTGGGTGCCCCGTGCCCGCGCCCAGCTCGACGGGACCAGGCCGACGCCGGCCCGCAGGGCCACGGCGGCAACAGCCGCACCAGCCCCGGCGCCCGCGCCCAGAACCCACTCCGGCGGAGCCGAGGCGAGAAAGAGCACGGCGAGGCCGATGATCGCCACCAGCCCCGGCAGGATGAACCCGGCCCCGCCGACGAGCGCCCCGCGCACGCCCCGCAAGCGCCAGGCGCAGAAGATCGCCAGCTGGGTCGAGCCGGGCCCCGGCAGGAGGTTCGTCGCCGCGATCGCGTCCTCGAACTGCTCGCCGCTCAGCCAACCTCGCCGCGCGACGCAGAGGTCACGGAAGAGGGCGATGTGGGCCGGCGGCCCACCGAACCCGATGCAGCCGATCCGCCCCCACTCCCTCAGAACCGTCAGCAGGGAGGGGCTAGTGGGGCTCCCAGACACCCGGCTCCGCGGTCAGGCGCAGTACCTCCGTCGGTAGCTCGCCCCTGGCCACATCCGCCAGGGTCACCGCCTCCAGCACGGCGCGCATGCTCGCCCGCAGCGCCACCCACACGTCGCGCAGCGGCGCCGCCGGCCCGGCGTAGGAGAGCTCGTCCGGCCGCTCGGAGCGGATGCTGGCAATCGGTCCCTCGACGGTGCGGATCACGTCGGCGATCGTAATCGTCTCCGCCGCTCGCGCCAAGCGGTAGCCGCCGTCGGATCCGCGCTGGCTGCGTACGAGCCTCGCGTGGCGCAGCTCGAGCAGGATGTTCTCGAGGAACCGGAACGGCACGCCCTGGGCGGTCGCGATCGCTTCGCCCTTCACCGGACCTCCGTCGGCGGCCGCGAGCTCGACCATCGCCCGCACGGCGTAGTCGACCTTCGCGGTCACCTGCATGGTCGGGCCGATCATCGCGAGCCGATCACCCTTGGCTCAGTCGCCACGCGTTTCCCCGAGCAACCCGGGGGCAAGCGACTTCACCTTCGCCCCGTCCGCCAAGCCGAGGTGGTCGAGCCCGAACAGGTCCTCGATCGTGCGCAGCAGCGAGTACGGGTCGTAGGCCGCCGGGTCGGTTGCGCCCGGGGATACGAAGCGGGAGACCAGCAACGCCCCCACCTTCGGCGGTCCGGCGGGCGCCGGGGTGGCCGAGGTGGGATCTGGCGGATTGAGCTCGCCAAAGGCGATGATCAGCAAACCGTCTTTCTCATAAGCGGGCGAGGCGAGGATCTTCGGCACCCACTGCGAGAGGAAAGCATCGGCGCTTGCCGCCCCGCTCGGGGCTCCCTCCGGGCACTGGCCGGTCACGCCCGCGTTGCAGAGGTTGGGCGAGATCAGCGCGTAGTTTGGGGTCGAGTCGAGCTTGCTCAGATCGGCGTCGAGCTGGTCGAGCGAGACGTCGTTGAGCGCGCAATCGCCGAGGTCGAGCAGCGAGTGGAAGTAGACGAAGGGGTTGTTCCTCGTCGCGTAGCCACCAAGCGGCGGCTCCTCGGCGCCTGCCGGATCGGGCTGGACGCAGGTGTCGGGTTTCCCCGTCTCGTCGACCATCCCCTCCATGTAGCCGCGCCATTTGAAGCGCCCGGCCGTGAGCTGGTCCGCCAGCGTCGCCGTTTCGACCGGAAAGAGGCACTCTTCGAACTTGGGGCAGTTCTGCTCGGTCTGGGCATTGGGAGGCTGGCCGCTGATCGCCGCGATCTGGTTGGGGAGCGCGGCATCGTCCAGCAGGGCGTAGCCGGAGAGCAGCTCGCCTTCGGGTCGCAGCGTGCCCGCCAGGTAGGGCATCTGCTCGGTGGCGCCAAACGCTGCGTCGTAGCCGGAGCTGGCGAGCGAGATCACGAAGACGTGCTTGATCCGGCCCGCTTCGGGCAGCGATTCGGTCGGTGGAGCCGGTTGCTTGGCGGGCGGCGGTTTGCTCGGCACCGCAGAGGGTTCGGCTGAGGCCAAGGGTTCGCTCGGCACCGCGGGGGCGGATTCGGCGCTGGTAGACGCGCCCGCCGATTCAGCGCTCGCCGGCGGCGACTTCGCCGGACCAGCCACCGTCGCGGTCTGGGAGGGTCGCTGTCCGAGTAGGGCAGCCAGCGCGCCGTTGTCGCCGGAGCTGGCCAGGCCGCTCGCCACTATCGCCGCCGTCGCGACCAGTGAGGAGGCGACCAGCAGGTTGAAGCGGGTGCCGGTAAGCGACGAGGCAGCTGCCACCGC
>DASSXC010000071.1:0-29765 GCA_035704205.1 Solirubrobacterales bacterium
GGCGGACCGGAGCGCATTGCGTCGCGGTCGTCGAGCTGGCCAACTGGCTGGAAGCCCGGGGGGTGGAGAGCGTCAGCGACCCGAATCTCGGCGGCACGGTCAAGTTCGATTGGGGCTGGATCAAGCTGGTCCCCGCCTGGCATACCAGCACGGCTCCCGGTTCCGCGGAGGCTCCCTTCAGCGCTGAGCACGGCGTGCCGTTCGGCACCGCGGCGGGGCTTCTGATCCGGATCGGCGATCGCACCGTCTACCACGCCGGCGACACCTGCCTGTTCAGCGACATGAGGCTGATCGCCGAACGCAATCCGGTCGACATCGCCCTGCTGCCGATCGGCGGCCACTACACGATGGATCGTCACGACGCCGCCGTCGCGGCTGAGTTCGTCGGCGCGGCGACCGTGATTCCGATGCACTACGACACCTTCCCCCCGATCGAGACCGACAGCGCCGCCTTCAGGTCGGAGGTCGAGGAGAAGACCTCCTCGCGGGTCGTCTTGCTCAAACCGGGGGAGACGCACTCGGTCTGAGACTGGCTGACTGGCCAATATGGCTGCTAGTCTCGGACCGACCGCCGCATCCGAGCCGAGGAGAGTGCATATGGGCACGAGAGAGGCAACCGGAACCCAGTCGCGGACCGAGCGCGCCGACTTTCAGGCGACCGCCGATCCGGCGCTCAACGAGGCTGCCGATCGCACCGCGGACATCAAGCTGCTCGACTACGGCGAGCTCTACGGCCTCTGGGAGCGCCAGCAGTGGCAGACCCAGGAGCTCGACTTCAGCCAGGACCGCGAAGACTGGGCGGGCTTCCCCGAGGAAGAGCGCTTCCAGCGCATGTACGGGCTCTCCTCGTTCTTCATCGGCGAGCAGAAGGTCGCCGAGGAGCTGGGGCCGATCATGCGGGCCGCACCCAGCGAGGACCAGAAAATCTTCCTCTGCACGCAGATCGCCGACGAGGCCCGCCACGTGCGCTTCTTCGAGCGCTTCTACCGCGAGGTGGGCGTGCTGGAGGCCGAGGGGCTCTCGCAGATGCTCGAGCAGACCTCGGAGCACCTCAACGACAACTTCGGCCGCCTCTTCGACGAGATGCTCAAGCGGCGCACCGACCGCCTCTCGGCCGAGCCCGAGGACACCGAGGCTTTAGTCGAGGCGGTGACCCTCTACCACATGGTGATCGAGGGGATGCTGGCGCTCACCGGCCAGCACTTCATCATGGACTTCAACGAACGCGAAGGAACGCTGCCCGGCTTCGTCGAGGGCTTCCAGAACGTCGCCCGCGACGAGCACCGCCACGTCGCCTTCGGTTCGGTCTTCCTGCGCGAGAAGGCGCACGAGGACGAGCGCTACAAGCAGGCGATCCAGCGCACGCTGGAGGAGTCGGTTCCGGCCGCCGAGGGAGTTCTCTCACCGCCCTGGGCACCTGAGGACGAGGACTACGAGCTGTTCGGTTTCTCGATCGCGGAGACGCGCGCGTTCGCGGCGAAATGCCTGATGCGCCGCCTCAAAGTGATCGGCTTGGGCTAGACGCGCTAGCCGGCTTCGACTTCGGTGTTGCCGGAGGTGCCAGCGGGCGGTGATTCGGCCGCTGGTGATGATTCGGCCGGCGGCGGCGGTTCGCTGGGGGGCGCGGATTCGGCCGGAGGAGCGCTTTCGGCCGGCGGCGGGCTCGCTGCCGGGGGCGGTGAGCCGCCGACGGTGACGACAACCGTGTCGCTGCCGCTCGTCGGAGCGCCGGCGGGGGTGGTTGGCGATTTGGCTGCGGTGATGCTCGGCGTGGTCCCCTTGGCCAGAGCCGATTCGTCGTCGACCTCGGTCGTTTTGGATCCAGCGGCGTCCGGTTCAATCGCCTCCGGGGCGACCGCCGACTCGGTATCGGCCGGTACGGCTGCGGGCGTCGTGGTGGGTGCCGGGGTCACGGTCTGCTCGACCGGCTGGGGCTTCGACTGCGGTGCTACTTGATGCTGGGCGACCGAGAGCGGAGAGTTGGTCGAGATGCGGCTCGGCGCGCTCACCTTCGGCGCCGGTGAGACGTCGACGTTCTGCCTGACCTCCACCGCGCCGGCGGTGATCACCGCTGCGGTGACGACCCCGGCGACTGCCTTGGTGCCGATCGCGCCGCCGACCGCGCCGAGCCCGCCGGCGGCCCCGCCGCCGCCGAGCGCGGCACCGACGCTGCTGACCGCGCCAGCACCGGTAGCGGTCGCGGCTGCGGTCGCGCCCGCACCAGCGCCGGCAGCTCCCGCACCGCCGGTGGCACCCGCGGAAGCGCCGCCAGATGCCCCGCCGAGGCCGAGCTTGGAGAGCAGGAAGCTTTTGAAGGCGACCAGCGCGCCCGCTGGGAAGAGCGCCGCCATCACCTTGTCGTTGGAGCGGACCTGGGCGCGGAAGTCGGCGCATTCCTCGCAGTCGCGCACGTGGCGGCGCACCGGCCCGGAGACCTTGCGCAGTCCCTCGGCCGCCTCGGCCAGCTCGAGCCGCACCTCGCCGCAGGTCAGCTGGCGCGCCTGGCTCGCCTCGGCGAGCGAGATCCGCGCCCGCACCAGCAGCGACTTCACCGACGGCACGCTGGCCTCCATCGCGGCGGCGATTTCCTCGTAGGACATCGCGTCCATCTCGCGCAGCAACAGGGCGGTGCGCTGCGTCTCGGGCAGCTTGCCGACGTCGGCGAGGAGCTGGCGGAACTCCTCGCGGTTGCTGACCTTCTCCGCGGTCGAGGCGGCCTCGACCATCGGCACCATGTCCATCGATTCCTGCGCGTCGGCGGTCGGCTTGCGCAGGTGGTTGAGGCAGCGGTTGCGGCAGATCCGGTAGAGCCACGGGCGCAGGTTGATCTCGCGCTCGTCGGCCAGCATCGCCCGGTAGGCGTTGACGAAGACCTCCTGGAGGACGTCCTCGGCGTCCTCGGTGGAGCCCAGCATCTGGCGACAGAAGGCCAGCAGACGGCCCTGGTAGCGGTCGACGATCGTCTCGAAGGCGCCGGCGTTGCCGCTGCGGGCCATCGCAATCAGCTTCGCGTCCCCCTGCAGCTTGAGCAGGGGTGAGCGACGGGCCAGAAGTCCGCGCTGACTGGCGTGAGTTAGGGCTGATGCCTCCAAGCTTCTCTCTCCATCGGGGAGGGGGTGTCCAGGGAAGGCCTTGTCTTCGTATCTAGGGACACCGTACCAACGGCATAGTTGCGGTCTGTACAAAGATTTATTCGGGCTTTAGACGCCCAGCGCAAGCCGGATACCATCGCCTGTGCCCGGGTGGCGAAACTGGCAAAAGCGGCGCACTTAAAATGCGCTGCCCCTTATGGGGCTTGCGGGTTCGAGTCCCGCCCCGGGCACTCCTGGCGCGCGGGTCCTGTCGTCGGGTGGCGCCCTCCTTGCCCTGCGCGCTGCTCCGGGCACTGGGACCAATCACCTTCAGGGATGACGCCTTGCCCTCCGCAGCCTCCGGGCGGCGGAGTCCCCCACCCGACGCCACCCGCGCGAGAAGCGTCCCTTAGGCTCCAGCTTTCATGGAGCACGGGGGGCGGATAATCGCTAAAGCGCTGAAGTCGCGGGGCGTCAGCCATCTCTTCACGCTGTCGGGCGGGCATCTGTTTTCGATCTATGACGGCTGCAAAGCCGAGGGGATCGAGATCGTCGATGTGCGGCATGAGCAGACGGCTGCTTTTGCGGCTGAGGGGTTTGCCAAGGCGACCCGGCGGGTCGGGGTTGCGGCGCTTACCGCCGGGCCGGGGGTGACGAACGGGGTCAGCGCGATCGCCGGTGCCCAGGCCAACTGCTCTCCCGTTTGCGTGCTGGGTGGACGAGCGCCGGAGCTGCGCTGGGGCTCGGGCTCGCTGCAGGAGATCGACCACCTGCCCTTCGTCGAGCCGCTGGTCAAGTCGGCGGAGACGGTCAAGGAGACCGGCGCGATCGGACCTCGCACGGCGGCGGCACTCGATCTCGCGCTCAGCGCGCCATACGGGCCGACGTTCGTCGACTATCCGCTCGACGTCGTCTTCAGCGAGGCGGAGGCGCAGATCCCCGCGGTCGCGGGAACCGAGGCGCAGGCTGCGGCCGGTGTCGAGGGAGCCGCGGCGCTGCTCGGCAGCGCTGAGCGGCCGGCGATCATGGCCGGCACGGGGCTCTACTGGGGCCACGGCGAGGATGAGCTGCGACGGTTGGCAGAGGCGCTCGGCATCCCCGTCTTCCTCAACGGCCTTGGTCGCGGCTGCCTCGCCGCCGACCACGAGCTGGCCTTCAGCCGCGCCCGCGGCGCCGGTCTCAAGGGGGCCGACGTGGCGCTCGTCGTCGGCGTGCCGATCGACTTCCGGCTGGGGTTCGGCGGCAGCTTCGGCGAGGAGACCAAGCTGATCCGCCTCGATGCCGCCCCCGACGCGCTGACCGCGAACCGGACCCCCGAGGTCGACCTGGTCGGCGACATTGCCGCGTCTCTGGCGGCGATCCGCGAATCGGTCGGCGGCGGGCGAGGACGCACCGATGCCTGGCTCGCACAGTTGCGCGCGGTCGAGGCGGAGAAGCGCGCCGCCGAGCAGGATGAGCTCAACGACAGCCGTTCGCCGCTGCACCCGGTGCGCGTTTACAAGGAGCTGGGGGAGGTGCTCGACCGCAACGCGATCGTGATCGGCGACGGTGGCGACTTCGTCTCCTATGCGGGGCGCTTCATCGAGACCTTCGAGCCGGGTTGCTGGATGGACCCCGGGCCTTTCGGTTGCCTTGGCGCGGGGCCGGGTCAAGCGATCGGGGCGAAGCTGGCCCACCCCGACCGCCAGGTCTGCCTTTTGCTCGGTGACGGCGCCTTCGGCTTCGCGGGCATGGAGTTCGACACTTTGGCGCGTCACGGCCTGCCCGTGGTCGGCGTGATGGGCAACAACGGCATCTGGGCGCTCGAGCATCACCCGATGAAATTCCTCTACGGCTACTCGGTCGCGGCCGAGCTGCGACCCGAGACTCCCTACGAGAAGGTGGTCGAGGCGCTGGGCTGCGACGGGGTCGTCGTCAGCGATCCCGAGCAGCTCCGGCCGGCGCTGGAGCGGGCCTTCGAGTCCGGCCGGCCGACCTTGGTCAACGTCATCACCGACCCCGAGGTCGTTTACCCGCGCAAGTCGAATTTGGCTTGAGAAAGCCAGAAGCTGGCTGGCTGGCCAGATCGGCCAAGTAGGTCCCCAAACGAGAATCGACCGCCATCTCTGGCGGTCGATTCAGGTTGGTCCCTCAGGACGGGCAGGGGTACGTCTTCAGGGACCAGTTCTTATTCGATGGGTCCAGACGGCGGGAGGCGCCATGATGCGGCAATCGTCCGAACCCTATGACCGGGTATGTGGTCGGGACTCTCGTCCTCTCCTCATTCCCGATGCGACGAGTATGCGCTCGGCTGTCCGAAATGTCTAGGAGCTGTATTTGCTGCTACCGATAACTCGGTAGATGCACTTTACCGAGTTTTGGGGGTTAGGCCGGTACGTTTACCCATCTGGACGGGTGCCGAAAACTCGCCTGTACACCGGGTCCCACGGTGTTTCCCCCGCCGTTTATGCGGGTTCTTCGCGAGATGAAGCGGTCTCGAGCGCCATCCCGTAGAGGATGTCGTGCTCGGATGCCTGAATGCGGTCGAGGTCGAAGGCGCGCATGGCCTCGATCAAGATGACGCAGCCGGCGATGATCGTGGGGGCGCGGTCTGGGTGCAGGCCGGGGATGGCTACGCGCTCGGCCAGCGGCGCGGAGGCGAACTGCGAGAGCAGGTGCTGGATCGTCGCCAGGGAGAGGACGTGGCCATGGACGCGGGCCGGGTCGTAGGGCTCGAGCCCGAGCTCGACCGCCGAGAGTGAAGTTGGCGTGCCGGCGACGGCGATGCCGGTCGAGGCGCGAGCCTCCGGGTGATCGGCAAGCGGCCCCTCGATCAACGCCCTGACGTCGTCCGCCAGGGCCTCGAGCTCGACCGCGGTGGGCGGGTCGCCTGATATGTGGCGCTCGGTATGCCGGACGACGCCGGCCTGCAGCGAGGTGTGGAAGGCGATTTCGCTGCCGGTGCCGACGATCATCTCGGTCGAGCCGCCGCCGATGTCGATCACCAGGGTCGGAAGCTGTGGCGGTTGCTCGGCGGTGGCGCCCTGGTAGGTGAGGCGCGCCTCCTCCTCGCCGTCCAGGACGCGGGCCGAAAGCGCGAAGCGCTCGCGCAGCTCGGCGACGAAGGCCTCGCCGTTGGAGGCATCGCGCACCGCGCTGGTGGCAATGGCGGTGACCCGCTCGGCGCCGAGCTCGCGGCAGATCTCGACGTAGTCGGCGATCGCATCGCAGGCCGCCTCGATCGCCTCATCGGAGAGTTGCCCGGAAAGATCGACCCCGCGGCCCAGCCGCGTGACCCGGCTCTGCCGCTCGACCACCGACACGCCGCCGTCGACGTCGGCGACGAGCAACCGCGTCGAGTTGCTCCCGACATCGATCACCGCGACCCGTTGAGAATTCTCAGCCATGTGGGCCGGGCACTCTAGAGAGAGTCCCGCCAGGCCTCCGCCCGCCCAGCCCATCCCGCAATCCCCCATGCGACCCCAGCCGACGCCCTTCGCCAATCAGCCCGCCATTGCTAGCATGGACAAACCGCCGCGGGGTGGAGCAGCCAGGTAGCTCGTCGGGCTCATAACCCGAAGGTCGCGGGTTCGAATCCCGCCCCCGCTATAGGACGGAAACCCGCTTATCAAGCGGGTTTTCGCGTTTTTGGGAAACCTCAAAAATGGCGAAAAAAGGCCCTGGGGCAAGCCCTGGGGCAAGGTGAGATCAAAGTGAGGTCGATTCCGGGCCTTGCGCAGGGCCTCCGGTCCACCTACGTTCGCTCGCGAGAAACGCGAAATAAGTGGCCCCGGCGGCGGTGGAACGCCCCGGGGCCTGGCACCGAAGACAACAGCTTCGATGCGAGAGAGACGGTACCGACGTAGGTCGTTCTGGACCGCGTCGCGGGCTCGTCCTCGGTGCCCTAACAAGAGGAGGGGCACCGTGCCCGAGACGACCACGACCATCAACCGCGATCAGCGTGACGGGCTCTACGAGGTGATTCGCAATCACTTGGCCCTCGTCCAGGATTTCTGGGTCGCGATGGAGCGGACTAAAGACGGCGCCATGGCCGAGCGCCTTGGCTTGGAGTTCGCCGAAGACTTCCGGCTGCTGCAAGACATCGGCTGGGGCGAGAAGGACGAGCGCGAGACGTTCGACCTGACCATGCCGGAGCACGACCTGATGGAACTGCTCCAGCGCTTGCAGGGCGAAGCGGTAAATGTCCTCGTTGAGTCGGGCGCCGAGGCTCAGGCGAGCCGCGAAGACGCCGAAACCGACCAGCGCTTCCAGGTCGGCTACGAGGTCTGCAACAAGCTCTTGGCCGAGCTTGACCCGCGTGAGGCCCGCACGAGCACGCGGGCGCCCATGCGAAAGCGCTCTGCGTGCCCGCACGGTCAGACGCCATGACCTTCGTGCAGCCAGCCGTAATCAAGGTCGCGAAAGCGGTCGCGAAGGCGGAATCGCATCCGGGAATGTCGGAGGCTGACAGCACCGTGAGATTGGGTGTCGTTGCTGCGCTCTTGCTCTTGAGCCATCACGAACCCGAGGGCCACGACCCTCGCCGCAGCGTCCTCGCCGCCAGCGATGAGGAGATCGCCCAGATGCTGGAGGGAGCCTGGTGCCTGTTCACGATCACCCGCCCGGAGCTCGCGTTCCGCTGCGGCCCGTTCGGAGAGTGGCTTGACGAGGAGCCCCGGAACACGGCCAATGTCGCTGCCGCAGGGGCGACGGCTCGTGCCGCAGTCGAGGCGGGCCTTCTGGCGCCGCCACTTGACCGGGGCAGCGCTCAGAGGGTTGACGTTCTCGGTCACTGCAACCTCGTGCTGCGAAATCACGAGGCGCCTCGCACTCGTGGCCAGCTCTATACGCCCGCGCCACTCACGGAGGCGATCGCGGCCATGGCGCTTGCAGTCCCCGAGCGGGAGCGATCCATTTGCGACTCCTTCGCAGGAACCGGCGGGATGCTGCGCGCTGCCGCCGAGCAACTGCGAAAGGCAGGCAAGGACCCGCATGATTTTTGGTGGTACGGCTGCGACATCGACCCGGTCGTCGTTGCGGCCCTTGCCGTCAACGCTCATGTATGGGACCTCGGACCGCGCGTCCTGATCGGCTGCGCCCACGTCCTGAAAGAGCCGGATTGGAAGGTCCGCGCTGCCGAGGAACAGCGAACCGCTGTCGAGCTACAGGAGACACTGGCAGCCGCCGCGACCCTCCTCGCTGTAACGGAGATTGCCGAACACCTTGATCGGAGCAATCGATGAGCGGGTGGAAATGTCGGTCGGGGAGTCGGTCGCCGCGCCGGGCTCGGTTCCCCGAGACGATCCCGCCGCGCCTGAATCACCTGGTGCTGACAGGGGCGCTGCTAGACGAGCCGCACGAGGCAACGAGCCCGCGCGGCGATCCGGTCGCTCTGCTGCGGCTCGGGTTCCCGGTACGCGACCCTGAGCGGCCTGAGGACCTGTGGACTCTGGCGCGGTGCGAGGTCGAAGTGCCGACCGTGATCGCTGAGCGAAGCGTGCCGGACCTCCAGGTCGGCGCCCCGGTTCTCGCATGGGGGCAGCTCAGTGATCGCGAGGCGGACGAGGACGGTACTCAGCGCGGCGTGATCGTCGCCGCTGCTGTTCATTCGGGAGCGCGCGCTGATTCACGGCCGCGCCTGTTCGTCGTCGGGGGGCGCTGAGGGATGGGGGCGATCGTGACTTTTCGAGGGCCGAGGCGCAGGCCACAGGGAGGTGCGGAAGGACTCCACAGAGCTGGGGAGTTCTCCGCCACCTGCCTCGGCCCTCGGAAAGTCACGATCGCCTACTGACCCTCGCCGCCTGGGAGCCCAAGCCGTGGAGCAGTATCACTGCGAGGGATGCGGCCGGGAGCTGTTTCATCTTGGCGACGATCCCCCGCCCGCTAGATGCGAGGACTGCATCCCGGAAACCGGACAAGGCAGTCGCCTCGTAGATCAGGTCACGATCAACCTCCGCAAGCTCCGAAGCAAGGCAGGCATCGAGAGGGAGGAGCTGGCCCGGCGGGCCGCGATGAGCGCCGACGAAATCGCCCTGGCCGAGCGTGAGGCCGCCAGGGAACCGGGCGTGACCAGGGCCCTCCGGCTCGCCCATTCGATCGGTGTCTCGATCGACGACCTCGCCGGCCGCATCTACTGGAACCCAGGAGAGGTGGCGCGTAGCCCCGAGGACCGCCGCCCCGCATCAGAACGGCTCTCAGGCTTTTTCCTCGTGTTGCCGGCCAACGTGCCGATCTTCGACCCACCGCCGCGCGCTCTGGTCGCCAGCCGCAGGGAGCTTGCCGAGGTATTCGGGGAGAACGTCCGCAGTGCCCGCGAGCGGCGTCACCTATTTCAGAAGACGCTCGCCCATGCCGCAGGGCTCAGCAGGGAGGGACTGTCCTACATCGAGCGAGGAATCCACGAGACGACGATCGAGACCATGCTTTCCATTGCTCGCGCCCTGCAAGTCACGCCCGAGGTCTTGCTTGGCGGCATTGCCTGGGAGCCTCGCCTGCCGCCTTGCGCTCCTCCCAGGCGAGGCGGCGCCCAGGGTCACAAGGCGAACAGCCTCGACGGCCCGATCAAAAGCCTTTGGAACGAAGGCAAGACCGGCGGTGAGATCGCTACTGCCCTCGGCGTGCCGCGAGGAACCGTCTCGGCCATCGTCCACCGCCTTCGCGAGCACGGCGAGAACCTTCCGTATCGCCGTCCCCCGACGCGAGCCGTACATGAAGGGGCGCGGCGGCGGCGGGGGCGATGTGTGACCCCATCCCACGAGAACGATCGCGCCGTCGAGCTCGAGGAGACGATCGACGCGGCCAACTGGAAGGAAGCTTCCGACGCCGAGATAACGGCGTGGCTCGGCGCCAACGTGGCGCATCACCGTCATGCGGCCGGACTCACTTTCAGGGAGCTCGGAGAAGCGGCCGAGCTCGATCGCTCCTACCTGAACCGCATAGAGAAGGGAGAGCTCCTGCCGAGGCTCGGTCTCATCGTGAAGCTGGCGGGATGTTTCAACGTGCGGTGCGGGCGTCTGACCTCGGGCATTCTCTGGGAGCCGAGCTTCGGTGCGTTTCGCATTGAGGCGGACGGAGAGACAGACACTCCCTTGAAGCGCCTGGGGCAGAACGCCCTTCGTAAGCGGAGGCGCATCGGCGTCTCGCAGCAGGCTCTCAGTTCCCGAGCCTCAATCGACCGCAACGATGTTGTCGATTTCGAGGGCGGCAATCGGAACTTCCGAGTTTTCACCGCGGTCAGGCTCGCGGGTGCCCTGAGGGTAGACATTGCCGAGCTGTTCTCAGGCGTTGCGGACTGGTATGTCCGGCCGCTTCCGGCTCCCGAATATGCGCCGGGGGATCGACCGCCGACCAAATCCGAGCGCGATGCCGTGCTCGTGCGTCTGTGGCGGGAAGGCAGGCCGGAACGGGAGATTGCCGAGGCATTGGACTTGAAGCCCGAGGCCGTCGGTCCCTACGTCCGCGAACTTCGCGATGCAGGTCGGCATCTTCCCTATCGTCGTCCTCCTCGTCGTGCAGTTGAGATCGCGGCGCGACGCCGACGCACATTCAGCGCCGACCACTCGGCATCTGCTCTAGGAGGTCGAGGTCGCAACCAGGAGGCGCGAGCGCAGGAGGAAGGTCGTCATCTGCACGGCCAGCGCCGCCGCCGTCGCGAGGCCGAAGGCGGCGGCGGTCTCCAGTGCCGGTAGGGCGACCGCGAGCGTAAAGCAGAAGGCGGCGAAGCCGTAGAAGCCCAAGAGGAAGTTACGCAGCAGGACGCTTACCTGGGCGAAGCCGCCGTGGGCATGGGTGAAGACGGCAAGGACGCTGGTGATGATCGGAAACGGCGCCAGCAGGCCGCTGAGGTGGGGGCCAAGAGCGCCGGAGACGGCGGTCAGTGCGAGCACGAGCACGAGCACGAGCGCGGCGAGGGCGCGGGCGGGGAGGTCCCACCAGGGCGGCGTGGTAGTGACCGGCGACGGTAAGGGCGCGGGTGGCAGCAGCTTCATGCCGAGCGCGAAGCAGGCGGCGACTAGGACCAGCGATAGCGCCGGCTGTGGCTGGATCAGGTTCAGGACGGTGACGCTGAGCAAGAACGCCATCCAGCCGCAGAGCACGCTCGGGACCGGCCCGGCCGTTGCCGCGACCCGGCCGTAGACGACCACGAAAGCGGTCAGGGCGGCGAGCCCGAGCAGGGTTCCGGCGGCGGCGTCGGCACCGAAGCTGCGGCCGTGGAGGAGGGTCACGACCAGCAGGATTGGACCAGCGACGACGGGTAGCCCGCCGAGCACCCCGGCGACCGCCATCCCCCAGCGGCGACCGGCCAGGGAGACGGCGACCACGCAAAGGGGGCGAGGAGGATCTTCGCCGCAAGCAGCGTCACTGCGGCAGGCTCGCAGATCGAGGCCACTACCCGAGCCCCGGTGTATGGGAACTGGTGTTCGGTAACGTCTGGTCGTGGCCCTACAGTCACTGGAGCCTTGGCGCCAGAGACCACTTCTGAACTCTCCCGAGTCCTCGACACGCTTGAGGGGCGCGGTCGAGGCTTCGAGCAGTTCTCGGCTTGGTTCCTCCACAACGATCCGGAGTGGGCTCCACGGGTCGAGCGAGTGTGGCTTTGGGACCAGTGGCCGGGCCGGTGGGGACCGGATCGCGGTATCGATCTAGTCGCTGAAGTCAGCGGTGGCGACCTCGTTGCGATCCAGTGCAAGCACTACGCCCCTTCGCAGTCGATCGCGAAGGCCGATGTTGACTCCTTCCTTAGTGAGTCCAGCCGCAGTCAGTTCGCGGAGCGACTTCTTATCGCGACGACCAACACACTTTCCGCTGGGGCGCAGCAGGTGATTGCCGCGCAGGAGAAGCCAGTTTCCGTGCTCCTCCGCGATCGGTTGGAGCAGACGCCGATCGAATGGAATCGTTTTCCCATCGGCGAGGCCGCCCTGCACCCAACGAAGGCGCCGCTGCCCCATCAGAGAACGGCCATAGACGCCGTACTGGCCGGCTTTGAGGAGGAGGACCGAGGACGACTCTTGATGCCGTGCGGAACCGGGAAGACCCTTACTTCGTTGTGGATTGCAGAGGGTGCTGCGGCTGAAACCACGCTCGCATTGGTTCCGACCTTGGACCTTGTACGCCAGACTGCCCTCGTCTGGCGGGCGGAGGCAAAGACGCCATTTGCGCTTCTCAAGGTGTGCTCTGAGCGATCGGACCACAACGATGAGATCGCGCGAGCCGACCTCTCACCGTCGGAAGTTGGCAGCGCGACTACGGACCCCGTCGAGATCGCCGAGTTCCTTGCCGGAGGCGGGAAAAAGGTGATCGTGGGTACCTACGATTCGTCGCCGCGGATTGCTGAGGCTCTTAGCCGCCTGCCGGATACCAAGCTCGATTTGGTGATCTGCGACGAGGCCCACCACTGCACTGGAATCGAAGGTCGGGCGAGAAGGACGGTTCTCGAGGACGCAAAGATCCCCGCTCGCCGCCGCCTCTTTGCAACCGCTACGCCGGCCGTGTTTTCAGCGCCGGCCCGCGATCAGGCACGCGAACTGCAAATACAGGTTGCCTCGATGGACGACACGCGGCGGTTCGGCTCTGTCTTCCACCGACTCTCGTTCAAGCGCGCGACCGAAGAAGGGCTCCTCTGCCCGTTTCGGGTGCTGGTGATGCCGATTCTCGATACGGAGGTAGCCGAGCTGGTCCGTCGCCGGCGATTGGTCACTCCCGACAACGGCGCTCATGTGACCGATGCCTACAACCTGGCGGCGCAGATCGCTTGCCTCCGCACGATGAGTCGCTTCGGATGCCGTCGCCTAGTCGCCTTCCATCCAAGTGTCAAAGACTCGAAGCGATTTACGGCCGACCTTGACCAAGCCATGCAACTGCTCGACGCCGACGAGCTTCCCGCGAATCTCCAGGCGGCTCACGTCGATGGCTACATGAGTAAGGGCAAACGAGAGCAAACCCTTGGTCGCTTTACCGAGGACGATCAGCCGCACCTTCTGTCGAATGTGCGTCTGCTGGCCGAGGGTGTCGATGTGCCCGGCATTGACGCGATCTGCCTCATCGACACTAACCGCAGGCCGGCATCCGTAGTTCAGGCCGTAGGACGCGCCGTACGACAGGCCCCCGGTAAGAGCTTCGGGACGGTCTTGCTGCCGCTGCTCGTGAGCGAGGGCCAGACGGCAGAGGAAGCCCTGCGGCATTCGGTCCACAAGCCCGTCCTGCAGGTTCTTGCGGCGCTGCGAAGCCTCGACGCAGAGATAGTGAGTTCGATCGAGGGAATCCGAACCGAGCTTGGGCCGCCAGAGCAGCGCAGCAAACAGATCGCGAGCCACTGGATCATCGACGGTCCTGAGTCGGTTGGCCGAGAGTTCGGGGAAGCAGTAGAGGTTTGTCTCGTTGACGCGCTCGGAGGGGAGCGGCCAAAAGCGACGGAGGCCATTGAGGACCATGCACCGGATGAGGCTGGTCGTCTAAGCCCCGGCTCGGGAACCGTGAGTTGGTCGAGCCCCGAGATCATCGACGTTGGCTTGGAATGGGCCGAGCACTACCGGGTCGAGTGTCCCGGCCCCCTCGATCTTCCTGGCACTTACAAAGGCTTCGCTTTCGATCGCTGGTCGAAGATCGTTCTCCGGCGATGGGAGAAGGGCCGCCTCTCCGAGGATCAGATGAGGCGCTGTACGCCCTATTTCAACTGGCTGGACCTCTCCAGCAAGACGCACCCGAAGGTTCGTCGTGAGATCGCCGAACGGGATCGGGTTCCGCTGCACCAGCGCATTGACGAATGGCTGTCCTGGTATGGGCCTTCGCGGGGCGACCCCGAACTCGACAAGTTCATTCGCGAGGGCCACCTGGGTGAGCCAAAAGGTCTTACGTCGCGGGAGGTGCTCGCCTTGATTCCGTCTCATCTATCGCCTGGGGAGCGTCTCCTGCTAGCCCTGAGTGCCCTCAAGGTTGGGGGACGTGCTCTGTCTGAGACGGTGGATTCGGATGTTGTCAGGCAGGGGTTCCGAGAGGCCCTCGCGCAGCCCGGCAGGAAGCACGATCTCGAAGGCAAGTGGGAACGCGGGAAAACTCCCAAAGGGCATGTCCAGAACTACGAATACGGATGGAATGCCGGCCAAGAAGCCGTGCAGCTCATAGAGCGCAGAGTCGGAAAGATCAGCCTTGCCGCCGCCGCGCCCTCTCGCCGTAGCGGGCGGCGGAAACCTTCTCCCAAGCGTCGCCGCCGAGTACGTCCGGCAGCCTGAGCAGGCCAGCAGCACATTGCCCCGGCGGGGGCGAGGCTGGCCTTCATCGCGACTGACGCGGACCCCTCCGAGGAACGAGAAAACCGGCTCGGCTCTGTTTAAAGAACGCCGGATTAGCCCTCCTCATAAGTGGGTATTAGCTCCGGTTGCACAGAGTCGCTGAGGTAGCGGCTCGCGAAAGTGTGTCGGAGGCGGCAGTGAGCGATTTCGGCAGCGGCAATGAATAAGGGGGGGACCACTTTCGCCCCTTCTCGCCCTGTAGAGGTGATGGGTTCTGATTCTCCGACCACGTCCTCCACGAACGGCACCGATTTCCTGCTCGATAGCTTCGTCCGCGGTGAGCGCAGGGGGAAGCTCCGAACGCAGCTATCCACCCGCTTCCCCGAGTGCTCTGCGGAACAGATCGAGGAGGCGGTGCAGTACGCCTGCAAGGCCTTCCTGGATGAAGCGGAAGATGTTTCCGCGCCGGGCAAGGTCTACGCCTGGATTCGCACGGCGGCCTTTCGCTACCTGAACCGCGAAGCAGATCGCCACCGACGCGAGCTCGTGGTCGATCCCGTCCAGGATGAGATCGCGACGTTCGCCGCCGACGAGCCGGGTCCCGCCGACGAGTTGATTGCCCTCGAAGACGACGCCGACCTGACGATGCTGGTCGACGAGGTTTCCTCCTCGCTGTCGGATCGCAGGCGGGACGTGCTCGCCCTTTACGGCGCCGGCTACAAACGTCCGCAGATTGCCGACCGCCTCGGTTTGTCGGAACGCACCGTCAAGCGCGAGCTCCTAGCGATCATGGATCAGGCACGGACGATCCTGGCCCGACTCGCCGGTGGTGGCTGCCTTCGTGGCGAGCCAATGGTCGTGCGCTTCGTCTGCGGCGTCTCGACGCCGGACGAGTCTGCGCAGGCCCGCGAGCACCTTTCCCATTGCGAGCGCTGCGAGCTGTTTAGCGAGAGGCTGATCGCCTGGCGCGAGAAGGCCGGTGCGATGCTCCCGGCCCCGGTCGCCGAAGGCGTCAGTCCGGGGGTCTTGGAGCGGCTGGCACAGAAGTCAGCGGATGGATTCTCATCCCTGAAACAGCACGTTCTCGACAGTGGCGCCCAGATCAAGCAGCACGCGGCGACGACCTACTACCGCACGGTCGACCCGACCCCGCTCGCCGCAGCTCGGCCCGGCACCGTTGCCTCCGTGATCGCCAGCTGCATCGCGATCGGCGGCGGTGCGACGTACTGCGTCGAGCAGGGCGTCGATCCGCTAGGCGCTGCGAAGGGCCTGATTGCGTCGGCGCCCGAGAGCGAACCGGAACCCACGACCGTGCCGCCCGCAGAATCTCAGGGACCGACCTATACGCCGGCCGAACCGCCTGTGGAAGAAGCGCCCGCCCCGGAACCGACCCCCGAACCGGAACCGCAGCCCGAGCCAGAGCCGCAGGCCGAATCCCCGCCACCGTTCGAACCGGCTGCCGAACCCGAACCGACCTATGAAGCCCCGACTCCCGAACCTGCTCCCGTCCCGGCAAGCTCCGGACCGCAGTTCGGAGGTCCAGGAGGTCCATGATGCGGCTGGCGACCAAGCCCCTTCACAGCATCGCGATCCTTGCCGCCGCCCTTGCGATCCTGGGCGCTCTCGCCGCTCCGCGCTCGGCGGCTGCTGGCGAATACACGATCTATACCTGCCAGGCTGACGACGCCGGCTACGTCAGCTCGGCCTTTGAAAACTTCGCCACCCGAGGGATGAAGTGGCGACGGGCCTGCAATCCACTGGGGCCGGGCCTGCGCGGATTGGTCGCGGCGAACGTGCCGGGCACCGGCCGGGTCGCGAAGGATGCGCAGTCCGGGTTTGTCCTCAACGCCCCGCCTGGGACGACCTTCTCGCGCCTGCGCTGGTCCGGTCATGCGCAGCGTCGCGACTGCCGCTATGCCCTCCAGTTTTTCGCCCAGCGTCCCGATGCTTCGCTGGTCTCGATCAAGAATGTCCGCGCCAACCGCAACTGCCCACGTCCCAACTTCGCCCAGGCGTCGGCAGCGCGCTTGCGCGCATACGACCTCGGCGGCGCGTCGCGGATCGTCCAGCGCGTCGTATGCAGGGGCGCTCCTTCGCGTGAGTTCTGCTCGGCGCGAGGCCAGAACTTCATTCGCACTTTCGCCGCCGAGGCGACCGTGGTGGATGGGATCGCGCCATCAGTCGGGATCGTCCAGGAAGCGCCGCTCGCGCGCGGTCAATGGGTGAGCGGTCGCCAGAGCTTCGACTACGAAACCTCCGACAACGTGGGCGTCAAGAGCGCGTCTGCGCTCATAAGTGGCGGCGCGCGCGGCAGCGATCCGCGGTCATGTGACTACTCGCAGAGAATCCCCTGCCCGAACGGGCGTGGCCCGATCGACGTCGATACCACGGAGGCGCCGGAAGGCTCGCAGCCGCTGACGGTCGTGGCCGAAGACGCGGCCGGCAACCGCACCGAATCGGGCGCCGTCACGGTACGGATCGACAACGCCGCGCCCGGCGCCGTGCCGGTCGGCGTCAGCGGCGGCGAGGCATGGCGGAACACCAACGATTTCGATGTCGCCTGGGGCAATCCCGCCGAACCCGACCGGGCGCCCATCACCGGCACCCACTATCGCCTCTGTCGCGAAGGTGGCAGCGAGTGCGTTAGCGGCGACCGCGCAGGGGCGGGGATCGCAGCCATCGACAACCTGGCGGTGCCCTCGCCGGGCGAGTGGTCGCTGCGGCTGTGGCGCGAGGACGAGGCCGGCAATCAGGAGGCCGCAAACGCCTCCGAGCCGGTTCGGCTGCGCTTCGATCCCGAGCCGCCGCAGCTCGGCTTCGAGACTTCCAGTGTCGAGGACCCGACCCGAGTTTCGGTGCTCGTCACTGACCGCATCTCTGGGCTTGGCGGGGGCGGGATCGAGATCAGCCGCGCCGGGTCAGGCACCTGGCAGGCTCTGCCGACCAGCCAGGAGGGCGATCGCCTCGTTGCGCGGGTAGACGACTCCTCACTGCCGCCAGGCGACTACGAGCTGCGGGCAACCGCCCACGACCAGGCGAGCAACCTGGCGGGCACCGACCGGCGCCTCGACGGTCAGCCGATGCGGCTGCGTCTGCCGCTGCGGATCGCGACCTCGATGAAGGTCGGCGTGGTCGAGAAGCGCACCGTCACCCGCAAAGGCAGAGAGGGCAAGGTGCGCCGGACCGTCCTCGAGCCGCGTGCCAAGGTTCGGTTCGGACGCCGGGTGCGCTTTGCCGGCCAGCTCGTCAACCGGGCCGGGCACCCGTTGACCGACGCGAAGGTCCTCGTCTACTCGCGCATGGGGGAAGAAGCCGAGCAGCTAGAGGGCTCGATCACGACCGATGCTCGCGGGCGCTTTGCGTACGCAGTAGAGGCTCGGGCATCGCACACGTTCCGCTTCGACTATCCGGGCACGGCGACGATCCTGCCGGTCGAAGGCACGGCGACCCTGCTGGTGAAGGCGGCTTCATCTTTCACGGCCCAGCCGAAGCACATTCTGAATGGCGGTTCCGTCACTTTCAGCGGTCGCGTCAGGGGGCGGCCACTACCTGAGGGGGGCAAGCTGGTCGAGTTGCAGTGGCTCGCTACGGGGGAATGGCAGACGTTTCGCACGGTCCGCACCGACCCCGATGGCACCTGGCGCATCCCCTATCCCTTCAAGCGCACTTGCGGCGTTCAGGAGTACCGCTTCCGTCCTCACATACCGGGCGAGGGTGGCTATCCGCTGGAGCCGGGTAACGGTCCAGAGCTTGCGGTCCGAGTGAGAGGCAGGCCATGCTCTACGGGATAGGCCGACCATCTAGAGCCGAGGAGAGATCCGAATGCTGAGACTGCTGGACCGACTCACCTATGCCAACGTCATCGCAACTCTGGCCCTGTTTGCCGCCCTGGGGGGAAGTGCCTACGCCGTATCCCAGATCGACGGCTCAGACATCAGGGACCGCAGCCTGACGGGCAAAGAGTTCAGATCGAGCTCAATCGGCAGCCGGGTCGTGAAGGAGTCGAGCCTGCGCCCTGTTCCTCGCGCGCAAAACGCGAAGCGCTTGGGCGGCCATCCCGCCTCACGCTTCATTGACAGTTGCCCACAGGCATTTGCTCCCACGGTCCCGGTTGCGGACGTGTGTGTAGAGCTCCAGGCTCGCCCAGCGGAGTCTTACAGGGGCGCTGCCTTCGCCTGCTCTCTGACTGACAACCGCGACAGGGCCGGTCGGCGGCTCCCGACCCATCAGGAGCTGATGGTCGCCCTTGCCAATCCCCAGGTTCAGCGAGCGCCGGGGGGAGAACTGACCAGCGAGGTCTATCCGTCTTCCAGCAGGCCGGGCAAGCTCGAAGTTCTTTTCATCGCCGACAACGGCGACGCGGGGCTGACCCCCGACGACAGCTCCAAAGCCTTCCGCTGTGTAGCCGATCCCATGAACTGAAAAGCACGCCCTCGACGGGCGAGGAGGAACCGATGGCAAACCTGACTCAGCATCTGACTTCCATCTCTCCCGAGCTGCGATCGGGTCCTTCCCCCGGCCGGCGACTCGTCGCCTTGGTCCTGTGCTCGATGCTCGTCCTCGCTAGCGTCTTCCCCGGCATCGCTTTGGCTGGCGAGACTGACAGCGAAGGAGTGGGCACGGTGCCGGAGATCGAAGTACCGGTACCTCCTGACCTTGATCCTGGCGGCGAAGAAACGGGCCTGGAAGAAGTGCCCGCGTCTGCTGGTGGTGAAGAAGGCGGGGCGGTCGAAACCGAACCCGAAGTGGACATCGCAGCGCCCTCGCCCGAGGAAGTCACCAGCGCCACCGCAGCGCCGATCGAAGCGGCACCGCCCCCGCCCACTCCGGTTCCAGAGCCCGCCACTTCTGCGCCTGAACCCGTACAGCAGCAGGCGTCAGAGCCGGCCACCTCCGAGCCGGTCGCGAATCAGTCGATCGTCGCACCGAAGCAAAAGCCGATCAAGCAGCACGCCGCATCACAGCCTGCGGCGTCGAGCGAAGCTCAGCCGCCGGTCGAACCCGAACAGGAAACGCCGTCCGCACCCCAGCCGGTCGCCGCGACGCCGGCCGATGTCGCCGGTAAAGACTCCTACGTCGTGCGGCCCGGTGACTGCCTATCGCATATCGCCCAAGCCCTGCTGCCGGCGGGTGCTGACGACACGGCGATCGCCGCCGAGGTGGCACGTCTGTGGCATCTGAATGAGGACCGGATAGGGACGGGCGATCCCGACCTGATCTATCCCGGCACGGTTCTCAGGTTGCGCTGAGGAACGAACCCACCGGCGGAAGTTCATCGACTCCGGCCCTTCAGGGCCGGAGTTTCTTTGTGCGCAGTAGAGCGCCTTTACACACATTTTCGAGAAAAGGGGGGGGGACCACTTTTTACCCTTCGCGCCCTGTAGTAGTGAAATGGTCGATTGTCAAAGACAGCAAGCAGCCGCATCGGTACAAAGCGACCCGTTGCCCGAGGACACCGTCGAGATGGTCGCGGCGATGTTGAAAGTGCTGGGCGATCCCACCCGGATTCGACTGATCGAAGTCCTCAATGAACGGGGCGGCGCCACCGTCAGCGCACTTACGGCTTGCTTCTCGGTAAGCCAGCAGCGCATATCCCAGCAGCTCGCCATCCTGCACGAGGCTGGCGTCGTCAGGCGACGCCGCCAGGGCATTTATGTCCGCTACGAGCTGGTCGACTTCACCTGCTGGTGGGTCGTTCAGCAGCTCGCCTCAGGGCTCGCAACGAGTCCTGAGGATTCCTCGCGCTGATCTTCGGAGTGTTCCCACCCTGAGCGGCGGCGTAGTAGGCGCCGCCCGTCTAGGCGTGAAGTAACACACACATACAAGCATTCGCTTGTTTCCTTGTGACCACTTTGGCACCTCGTCGCCCCGTAGTCGTGAGCCAGCAAATCGGCTGGCACCAAGCACGACAACGGAGGTGGTCTAGAAGTGTCAGTAGGAATTGGTACTCAGCCCAGGCGGCGCGAAGGTGACGGGCGCTCGGTCGGCTCGGCGCTCCGGGCTGTGGGCCGGGTGGCGCTGTGGGCGCTGGTCGGGCTCCTGCTCCTGCGGGGTGTTTCCGGTGTCCTCACCGAGCCCCGGCAGGATGGCTCGCCCGCCGCCGATCGAAGCAGCGCCACCGACCCGGCGACCGCCGCCTTCGCGGTTCGGTTCGCGCGGGCCTACCTCACGGACGCCTCGCCGCAGGCGCTGGCTCCATATCTCGCACCTGGCACCTCGGCACCGGCTCCTGGTGGAACCGGAGCCGTCGCCCAGGTCGAGCAGGCCGAGGTCGCCGCAGTCCGCGACCTCGGCAACCGCCAGGCGATCGTCACGGTCGCCTGCGAGCTCGACGACGCCCGCACTCTCTACCTCGCCGTCCCGATCGTCCGCGAAGACGCGGCCGAGGTGGCGGCCCTGGGAGTGCCGGCGATCGTCGCGGGACCGGCAGGGGTCGGGGCGAGCGTCGAGCCGCCCCGGCCCGTCGCCGGTCCTGACGCAGAGGCAATCGCCGGGCTCGTCCGGCGCTTTCTGCCCCTCTATCTGAGCCCCGGCGATCTCTCCTATCTCCTCGCCCCGGACGCGGCGGTGACGCCGCCGGGCGGCGGCTTCGAGCTTGTCGCCGTCGCGAGCGTGAAGCAGGCCGGGAGTGGGGAAGGGGCCCGGCGCACGGTGGTCGCCACCGCGCGGGTCCGCGACGTGGCGAGCGGGGCGGTCGTCCCGTTCGCCTACCGGCTCGGGCTCGTCCGGCAGGACCGCTGGTACGTCGAGCGGGTCGAAGGGGCGCTCTCGTGAGCCGGCGGCTGGCAGTCGCCCTGGCCCTGGTCGTCGTCCTCGCGGCGGTGCTGTGGATGGCGCCGGAGGCGCTTGCCGCTGGCGGCAACGACGTGGGCCGCAATATCGGCTCGGAGCTGCGCCGCTGGGCGGGTTCGATCTACGGCGGCCTGCTCGCGATCGTCGGGCTGGTCTTCCTCCTCAACAGGAAGTTCACCGACCTCGCGGTCTTCCTGCTGGCCGCGATCCTGGTCGGCTGGCTCGTCTTCTCGCCTGACCAGGTCGCCGACGCGGCGCGGGCGATCGGAAATCGGATTCTGCCGTGAGCGACGGCTACGAGCCGATCCGCTCCTACCAGCGGATTTTCCGCCCCGAGCGCCGCATCTACTCCATCGAGGGTCGGCCGCTGCCAGTGCCGGGAGGGGTGCCGCTGCGCTGGCTCGCCTATGCGAGTGCCGCGCTTCTCGCCGTGGTCGCGATCAGCTCGGGCTCGGCGGCGGTGGCGCTAGCCCTTGCCGGCGTCGCCGGGCTCGCGGGCGCAATCGCCGGGGGTCGGGTCGGCGGGGCGGTCGCCGCAGCCGGCGCGCTGGCTGCGACGTGGATCGGCGGCCTGGCGCTCGGGCTGCTCGACTGGCCGCTGCGGCTGGTCGTGATCCCGGTGGCCGTCGCGACCCTCGCCACCCAGGCGACGCCCGACGGAAGGCGCGCGGACCGCTTTGCGCTGTCCTGGCTCGCGGCCCACCTGGCCCCGCTGCGGCGCTCCCTTGGTCGCCAGATGCCAGCGACGGGCCGGGCGCATCTGCTGGGCGGGGAGCTGTGGGTCGCGCCTGATGAGCGCTCGCCCCGCCTTCGCCGGGGTCGGGTCCGCGGCCCGGCCATCGTCTTCTTCTCGCAGGCCGTCCCGGTGCGCGGCTCCGGTCGGCGTCGCCGCCGGCAGGTGGCGCAGGCACCGGGCCGACGAGCGCGCCGGGGAGACATAAGCGCGCGGCGGCTGGCGCTGGGGGAGGGCGAAGTCTTGGAGGTGCGTCCGTGACCCGGTTCCCGCTGCGCTACGCGAGGCGGAACGTCCTGATCGGGCCGGGCGGGGAGGCGGCGGCGCTCTACCGCGCCGACACGGTCGCCTATCCCTTCCTGCCGAGCGCCGAGAAGTGGGGGCTGCTGCGTCGGCTGGAGCGCTTCGCCCACCTGGCCGGCGCGGACTTCTCGATCTGGAGGGTCCAGCGGGCCTATCCCGCCGAGCGTTACGCGGCCGACCTCGCCGACCTCGCCGACGAGCGCCACGCCGACGCCGAGGGCTGGCGGCGCTACCTGGCGGGCCACGAGACGCGGCTGCGCGAACTTCGCTCCCACGTCCCCGAGGTCTACATCGCCGTCTCGCTGGTCGAGGGCGGGGACGGCCCGAGCGCCCTGCGCTCGTTCGGGCGAGTACGCCGCCGGTTCGAGGAGCTTGCCGGCGTCGGTGCGCCCCAGCCGATCTCGGGCTCCGAGCTGGAGGCGTTGGCGGCCGTCGAGCAGCGCACCTTCGACCGCCTCAGCGGGGCGCTCGCCTTGGAGCGGGCATCGACCGAGGAGCTGCACTGGCTGCTGCGCCGCGCCGCCTGTCGCGGCGTCGCCGAGCCCGCGCTTGACCCTCACTGGCAGCCCGACGCGCTGGTCGTCGTCGCGCCCGGCGGGTCGGTCGCCTACGAACCTCAGGAGTCCGAGCTTTGGCGCTGCGCCAACGCGCCCGCGACCGAGCATCCCGGCGAGACGCCGTCGCTTGAGGTCGAGGCCGAGGAGGGCACCGCCTACCAAGCCTTCCTCTGCGCGGGATCGCTCGCCGAGGAGGCCGAGTTCCCCGGCGCCGCCGAGATTCTTTTCGGCCCGGCCGAAGACGCCGGCTTCCCGGTCGACGCGGTCCTGCACGCCGATTGGATCGGCAACCGCGAAGCGCTCGGCCAGGTGCGCAAGCGCATCCTCGATGTCGAGCACGCCTACCGCGAGCAGATGGAGGGCGCGAGCGGTCCGGGGGTGTTGGCCGAGGAGGATCGCGAGCTCGCCCGCGAGTACGAGGCGATCTTGCAGTCCTCGGCGCACCCGCCGATGCTGCGGGCCTCGATCTCCCTCGCGGTCGGCGCTCCCGATCGCGAGGAGTTGGAGCGCCGGGTCACCTCGCTGCGCGAGCGCTTCGGCGACGTGGCGCTGCACCGTCCGCGCGGCCTCCAGCACGCGCTCTTTGCCGACCACCTGCCCCAGCCCGGCGGCGGTTCGGTGCCCGACTACGTCCAGCAGATGACGGTCGAGCAGTTCGGCGCGGCGGTGCCGATCGCGACCGCGCACGTCGGCTCGACCGAGGGCATCTACATCGGCTTCTCCCCGGCCGGCGGCGCCCGCCCCGTCTTCTATGACCCGACCGAGGCGCCGCGCGAGGCGAGGGCATCGGCGGTGTTGCTGGCAGGAACGCTCGGCTCGGGCAAGACGATCGCCGCGCAGTCGATCGCCTTCGCTGCCCAGCGCCGGGGATCGCTGGTCGTTGACTTCGATCCCAAGCCCGACCACGGCCTCGACCGCGTCGCCGAGCTGGAGGGGGAGGTCGAGGTCCTTGAGCTCTCGGGCGCTCCTGAGCACCGGGGCAAGCTCGACCCGCTGGCGATCGGCCTGCCCGAGCTGCGCGAGGAGCTTGCCTCCAGCTATCTAATCGAGCTGCTGCGCGACCCGCCCTCGTCCTGGGAGGTCGCGATCGACCGCGCCGTCCGCGATGCCGTGCGGGCGGGGGAGCGAAGCCTGCGAGGGGTGATCGAGCGGCTGCGCTCGGCCGAGTCCGAGGCCGGTCGCGTCGCCGAGGCGCTGGACGTGCTCTCGGACTTCGGCCTCGCGCGGCTGGGCTTCGGCAGCGGCGAGGCCGAGCCGATCGAGGTCGCCCGCTCGGTAATCACGATTCGCACGCCGGGGCTGAGCCTCCCCGACCCCGGCGCCTCCCGCGAGACCTACACCCGCGCCGAGCGCGTGTCGGTGGCGACCCTCTCCCTGGTCGCCGCCCTGGCGCTGCGGCTGATCGCGGGCGACCGCAGCCGCCACAAGGTGGTCGTGCTGGACGAGGCGTGGTTCCTGCTCGCTTCGACGCAGGGCCGCTCGCTGCTCAACCGGATCATCCGCCTCGGCCGGGCGCTGAACGCGACCGTGCTGGTGGCGACTCAGCGGCTCGCCGACCTCGGCGATCTGGCCGAGCTGTTCGGCGTCTACTTCCTGTTCGGCCAGGAGACGGACGCCGAGGCCAGGGCGGGGATCGCGCAGATCGGTCTCGACCTCGAGGACGGCGCAGTGCGGGCTCGCCTGCGCGAATACCGGCAGGGGCTCTGCCTGATGCGGGACCTCGACGGGCGGGTCGGCGAGCTGCGCTTCGACCTCGTCTTCGGCGAGCTCCTGGCGGCGCTCGACAACACCCCTCGGGCGGTGGGCGCATGAGCCGGCGTGTCGTCGCGACGCTCTGCCTGGCGGCGCTGATCGTGCTGCTCGCCCATCCCGTCGCGGGCGCGGCGAGCGATGTCTGGGGCAACGTCGGACCCTCGCCCCAGGTTGGCGGCGAGGGGATCGCCGGCCGCTACCCGCTCACCAACTACTCGCTCGACCAGCACTTCGACGCGGTCGAGGCATCGCTGACCGGCGGGGTGGACGTCTCCGGCGTCCCGCCGATGATCGCCTTCTTCCTCGCCTCGATCCTCTGGCTCGGGACGAGCTTCCTGGCGAACCTGCTCATCACTCTTTTCGGCTTTGCCTTCGGCCTCGACCTCGTCAACGGCTCGCAGGCCACCGGCGGGGCCGGGGCGCTCGCGCCGGTCTCCCGCGCGATCCACTCGATCTATGCCGGCGTCCTCGGCGAGCCTTGGCTTGTTCTCGCCGTCGCCATCGCCGGCATCTGGGCGATGTGGAAGGCGCTCGTCCTTCGCCGCTACTCCGAGACGGCGGGGGCGCTCGGGCTGTCGCTGGTCTACGTCGTGCTCGCCCTGTTCTTCGTCGCCCAGCCGGGGGCGACGATCGGCAGCGTCTCCAAGTGGACGAATGAGATGTCGGGGGCGTTCCTGTCGATCTCCTCCCACGGCAACGCGACGAGCGCCCGGCAGGCGAAGGAGGACACGGCAAACGAGCTGTTCGACCTGCTCGTCTTCAAGCCCTGGGTCGTCCTCAACTTCGGCGGGATCGAACACTGCGTCCGCGCCGGCACCGGCTCGGGGGATTCCGATCCCGAGTCGGTCGCGGTGCGGCCGCTGTCCTCCAACCCCGATCGCGACGCCGCGCTCGCCCGCCGCCTCCAGACCGGGACCGAGATCACCGCGGACGGCAAGGTCTGCGTCAACAACGCGAACAAGTACGCGCCCCGCTTCCTCCGCTACAGCCTCGGCGTCGATGAGCACGACGAACGCAGCAAGGAGTACGACGCCCTAAACGACGGCGACGCCTCCGACCTCCCCGACGCGGAGCGCTCGGGCTATCGCCTCGGCGTCGCCGACAAGCCGGCGACCGACGCGATGGAGGAGGGCGGCCAGTACCAGCGGCTGCTGCTGGCGATGGTCCTGTTCGTCGGCGAGCTCGGTGCCTTCCTGCTGCTGGGGTCGCTCTCGATCGGGGTGATCTTGGCCCAGGTCTTGCTGCTGCTCCTGCTCGCCTTCAGCCCGGTCGCGCTGATCGCGGCAGTAATCCCCGGCCGCGGTCACGACTTCTTCAAGGGGTGGCTGGAGAAGCTGGCCGGCTACCTGCTTCGCAAGGCCGCCTACTCGCTGATCCTGGCGATCCTGCTCGCCGTCAGCGGCGCCCTGTCGAACGCGACCGACCAGCTCGGCTGGCTGATGTCCTTCGGCCTCCAGTCGCTTTTCTTCTGGGCCGTCTTCCTCCAGCGGAAGACCCTCGCCGACAGCCTGATCGGGATCGCGACCGGGCCGAAGGCGCCGGGGCGGGATGCCTCGCTGAAGCTGCTCTCGGTCTACGCGGGCGGGCGCATGGCGGGGCGCTTCGCGCAGCCCCTGCGGCGCGGCGCCCGCTCGGCAGCGGGCGCGCCTGGCCGCCTTGTCGGCGCCGTTCGCCGGGATGGGGAGGGCGACCCGCGCCGGGCCCCTCTTTTCGGCACCCGCTACAGCAGGCCGGTCGGCAGCGGCGTACCCGCCCTCGACGCGCCGGGCCCGACCGGAAGCTCGCGCTCGGCGGCGCCTTCCACCGCAGCCGCTAGCAAGGGTGCCTCCAGTTCCCCGGCACGTTCGGAAGGCGAGGCTCAGCCAGCCGCCGGCGGCGTCTCGGCCAAAGGCGCCGGGAGACGCAAGCGGCCGTCGCAGGATGCGGCTGGGTCCGAAACGCCGCAGCGCGAGCCACGTCCCGAGAGGGAGCGGCCGGGGCGCTCTCCCCGGCGGGAGGGCAGGTCGCCAGCAGGCCAGCCGCCGGCTCGCAAGACCAGCACTTCGGGGAAAGGCGGAGACAGCCTCGGGGCAGAGCTTCGCGCCGAGCGCGAGCGGACTCGTGAGGTCCTGAGGGAGCCGGACGGCGAGAAGCGGACCGAGCCCGCCCGCGACTCCTCGCCGCCCAAGCGCAGGCGCAGCTGGCGGAAAGGCGGCGGGCGATGAGCACGCGGCGTCGCAGCGGATCGCTTCTGGTCCTCCTCGCCACCGGCGTCTTCGCGGCCGTGGTGGTCGCGATCACCGGCACGGTGATGGCGATCCTCGGCAGCGAGATCGCCTGCATGGGTGAGGGAGGCTCGGCAGTCGCCGCCCCGGCGACCAAAGCGGCGGTGCGTGAGATTCCGCCCAAGCGGCTCCGCATCTACCAGCAGGCCGGGCAGCGCTTCGATGTGGATTGGGCCTTCCTCGCCTCGATCGGCTACCAGGAGTGCGGCCACGGCACCTGCGCCGAAGTCAACCCGTCGGGCTGCGGCGGCCCGATGCAGATCGGGATGGTGCGCGAAAGCGCCTGTAGCCCCGGATCGGGGCCGACGATCTGGGAGCGCTACCACGTCGATGCCGACGGTGGCGGCGCCGACCCGTTCAGCCCCGCCGACGCGATCTTCACTGCCGCCCGGATGATGCGCCCGGTCTTCGGGCTCGCGGGTGATTCCTACGCCGCCTATCGGGAGGTCGCTTGCAACTACTACGGGGCCTGCTCGGACGGCGTCGCCAACTACGCCGACGAGGTGATGGCGCGAGCCGTCGAGTACGGCTTTCGCGGCAAAGGGTCGCCGCCGCCTTCGAGCCCGGCGGCAGCCGAACCCGCCGCCAGTAGCGGCGGCTCGTGCGGGTCGAGCTCGGCGGCCAGCGCAAGCGGCAACGAGATCGTCCGCATCGCGCAGAGCCAGCTCGGGCGTGGCGAGGACCCGCCCGGATCGAACTGCAACCCCTACGGGCCGTGCGTCGAATGGTGCTCGCTGTTCGTCGCCTGGGTCTGGAAGCGGGCGGGCGTCCCGATGGAAGGCAGCACCGCGACCTATGCCTACTCGGGCACCGTCTACGAATGGGCCGAGGCCCACGAAGGCGGCGGGCTGCCGGGCGCCACGGCTCCCGGCGAGCCGCCGTTCTCGACGGCTGAGCCCAACGGCGCCCGCGTCCTGCCGCCGACCGCGACGCCGGCTCCCGGCGATGCCGTCCTCTACGGGACCGGCCCGACCGCCAGCGACCACATCGGAATCGTCGAGCGCGTCTTCCCCGGCGGGCAGATCACGACGATCGACGGCAACTTCGGGAACCGGGTCGCCCGCTCGGGGCCGTTCCTCCCTTCCCAGGCCGCGCAGTACGGGATGCCGGCGCCGATCTTCGGCTACGCCCATCCGCCCAGCACCGAGGACGGCGCGGATGGTTGACCGGCTTCGCGCCCTCCTCGACCGCCGACTGGACCCGAGCGCGGCGCGGGCGATCCTGGCCCTCGCCAGCGCGATCCTCCTCGGGCTCGCGGCGCTGTTCGTCCTCGCGGGCGGCGAGCCCGACCGGCCGACCTCGCGAGAGGAGCGGCCGGCGGCTGCTTCCCCATCCGTACCCGCCGCCCCGGTCGAGGAGGTCGAAGACGAAGCGGCCGAGGATCGCCCGTCGACCCGGCGGCAGGACCCCCAGGATCAGAAGGGCAGCGCCGCCGCACGGCGGGCGGCTCGCGCCCTGCAATCGCATCGGGCGCTCCAGCACGTCCCCTACCAGGGCGGCGAGGTGACGGTCACGCTGACCGGGGCGCGGGGGAGTCGGGCCGTCTTGCGCGTCAGCGCGCCCACGATTCCGGAGGCCCGGCGGGGATGGCGTCGGTTCCTGCGGCGCTACCGCGACTCGGGCCGAGCCTACGTCCCGATCTTCAAGGCAGCCGGCAGCGCGCGACCGAGGGGCGGGGCGTGAATGTCGGCAGCCTCTTTTCGGGTATCGGCGGATTCGAGCTCGGCTTCGAGCGAGCGGGGATGCGCGTCTCATGGCAGGTCGAGCAGGACGCCTACTGCCGGGCCGTCCTCGCCCATCACTTCCCCGACGCCGCCCGATATGAAGACGTGCGAGAGGTCGGGATCGACAATCTCGCCCCGGTCGACCTCATCTGCGGCGGCTTCCCCTGCCAGGAAAACCTCAGCAGCGCCGGCAGGGGAGCCGGGATCGACGGCGCCCGCTCGGGTCTTTGGTCCGAGTTCGCCCGGATCGTTCGCGAGCTTCGACCCCGCTACGTCGTCGTGGAGAACGTGCCCGCCCTCCTCACCGGGAAAGGGAAGCGCTGGGACCGAGGCCCGATCGGACGAGTTCTCGGAGACCTGGCCGAAGCACGGTATGACGCGGAGTGGGCGTGCCTATCGGCTAGAGAGTTCGGGGCACCCCACCTGCGAAAGCGGGTCTGGATCGTGGCCTACCCCGCACGGGATGCCGAAGCCGGGGCAGCGGCGGAATCCAGGGCCGAGCGGCAACGAGCTCGGGCGGGCGGTCAACGAAGCCGAGCGGAGGACCTGGCCGACACCGACACGGAGCGACAGCAAGGGAGGGCCGGGAAACTCGGGTCGTCAGGGCGGGGAGAACTTGAAGACGGCCGTGGCGCGGGAGGCGAGCTTTCCGACGCCGAAGGCCCAGGACGCGAAGCACGCAGCTCCGACCGACTGGGAGAGGACCAACCGGCCGAAGGACCTTCACGTCCGGGTTGGTGGGGCGCTGAACCCGCCGTGGGTCGAGTGGCTAATGGGGTTCCCCATCGGGTGGACCGCCTTGCCGCCCTCGGCAACGCCCTCGTCCCGCAGATCGCGGAGTGGATCGGGCGCCGCATCCTCGAACACGAGCGCGCGACGGAATCGTGCCGGGAAGCGGTGAGCTGATGCAGCCTGGCCGGATCGTTGATCTCTTCGCCGGTGCCGGCGGCTGGGACGAGGGCCTGCGCGAACTCGGATACACGGCGATCGGGATCGACGTCGATCGTTGGGCCTGCGCCACGGCGCGCGCCGCCGGGCACGAGCGGATCGAGGCTGACATCGCCGCGCTCGACCCCGAGGAGTTCGCGCCGGTCTGGGGGCTGATCGGCTCGCCGCCCTGCCAGGCGTACTCGACCGCCGGCAAGGGGCTCGGCCGGTTCGACAAAGAGCGGGTGATCGCCTGCGCCCACGAGCTCGCCGCCGGGCACGACACCCGCGCCGAGCACCTTGCCGCCTGCCGCGATCCTCGCTCGCTGCTCACCGTCGAGCCGCTGCGTTGGGCGGTGGCGCTGCGACCCCGCTGGGTCGCGCTGGAGCAGGTGCCGGGCGTCCTCGAGCTTTGGTCCCTGTTCGCCGGTCTGC
>DASSXC010000072.1:0-2254 GCA_035704205.1 Solirubrobacterales bacterium
GGGAGGATCGTCACGGCCGGGGAAGCGACGGCGGCGCTTGCCGCGGACGGCACCGAGCCGGGCAGCACGGCTTTCGTGATCGGCGCCCCTGCTTTTCACGACACGGTCGCCCGCACGGGGTTGACGCTGCTCGAGGGGGAAGCCGGCCGCGAGGCGGACCTCGTTCTCGTCTCCGGCCACCGCGGCTTCGACTACGAGGAGCTGCTTACCGCCACCCTTGCCCTGCAGGGGGGCGCGGCTCTCTTTGCCACCAGCCGCGACCCGAACCTGCCGATGCCGGGCGGCGCCTGGCCGGGGACGGGAGCCGTGCTGGCCGCGGTCGAGACGGCGAGCGGCCGGGCGGCGGAGATCGGCGGCAAGCCCGAACCGCACCTGTTCGAGATGGCCCGCGAACGGATCGGGGCGGCTGAGCGGGTGGCGATGGTCGGCGACCGCGTCTCCTCGGATATCGAGGGAGGGCGGCGAGCGGGCCTGGAGACGATCCTGGTGCTGAGCGGGGCGACCTCATCCGCGGAGGCGGCGGTCGCGACGCCGCGACCCGACCACGTGGTCGCAGACCTGGCCGACCTGGCGCGATCGTGAGCACGCCGACGACCGAGACGCTCCCGGCTGCGGTCGCGCGGCCGGGCGTCGCCTTCGCCGGCGTCTTCGCCGTCACCTTCTCCGGCCTCCTGGCGGTCGGAGCGGTCCTGCCGGTCCTGCCCCGCTACATCCACGGGCCGCTCGACGGTGGCGACATCGCGGTCGGGGTCGTGATCGGCTCCTACGCCGTCACCGGCCTGCTTCTGCGTCCCTTTGCCGGCCGGCTCGCCGATCGCCGCGGCCGCAGGTCGACCGTCCTGCTCGGCTCGTTCCTCGTCGCCTTCGCCGGCTTCCTCTACCTGCTCCCGCTGGGCATTCCGGGACTGATCGGCGCGCGCCTGCTGCTTGGCGCCGGCGAGGGAACCGTCTTCACCGCCGGCTCAGCCTGGATCGTCGACATCGCGCCCCCCGAGCGGCGTGGCCGTGTGATCGGCCTCTACGGGCTCGCCGTCTGGTCCGGGCTCAGCATCGGCCCTCTGGTCGGCGAGCTGCTCCTCCACGCCTCCGGCTACACCCTGGTCTGGCTCTTCGCCGGGGCGGCGCCGCTCGTCGGCGCGTTGATCGCCCTGCGGCTGCCCGACCCCTTCCACCCCAAGCCCGCTGACGACGAGCACCACCCGCTGATCGCCCGCGAGGCGATTCGCCCCGGAACCGCCCTCGCCCTCGCATCGCTCGGCTACGCCACGGTGGCCTCCTTCGTCGTCCTCCACCTCGACGCCCGCGGGGTCGGACACGGCGCGGTCGTCTTCGGCGTTTTCGCGACGATGGTCGTCCTCACCCGACTCATAGGCGGCGACCTTCCGGATCGGATCGGCCCGCTGCGGGTGGCAACGGCGGCGGCCTTCGTCGAGGCGATCGGCCTGGCGACGATGGGGATGGCCCACAGCCTCGGCGTCGCGATCGCCGGCGCCATGGCGATGGGGGCCGCCTTCTCGCTGCTCTACCCGTCGCTCTCGCTGATCGTCGTCGGCCGCGTGCCGGAGACGCGGCGCGGCGCCGCCCTCGGCACCTTCACCGCCTTCTTCGACGCCGGCATCGGCTTCGGCGCCCCCCTGGCCGGCCTCGCCGCGGCGTTGACGAGCTACGAGGGCGCCTTCCTCTTCTCCGCCGCAGTCGCCCTGGCGGCGATGGCGACGATCGCCTTCGCCGTCTCGGGCCGCGCCCGCACCCCGCTAGCCGCGCGCTAGGGGCGTGTCCCACGCTGGGCGAGCTTGCCCTGGCGGCAGGTCAGTCGCGTTCGGCGATCAGCAGCGCCTGGGCGGCGCGGCCGATGCGGCCGCGCTCGTCGGAGAGGACCGACTCGGCGGTGCCGATGCCATTCGGCTGCGGCAGGGTGACCGCGTCGACGCAGACCCACTCTCCCTCCGGCAGCCGCTCCAGGTGGACGCTGAGGTCGACGTTGATGAAGACGTAGCGGCGCCAGTCCAGCACAGCGCTGATCCCGTTGCCGACATCGGCGGCAACGAGCGTCCGCTGCAGAGGCGACGGCTCCTCACCGGCGACAAGCTGGCACCCCATCCGCATCCAAACGGTCGCCGGCCCCGGCTCCCGGAACCCACCACCAACCGATCTCCATTCCATGGCCGTGTGGTAGCCGACGTCCTGGCCAGTGGAGAAAAACTCCGGCTGACCCCCCTCCTCAGGCCCCAGCGGCGCCGCCGGCGTAGTAACC
>DASSXC010000073.1:0-10975 GCA_035704205.1 Solirubrobacterales bacterium
GCTTCGCCTCCAGGTCCTGCTGGCGGTTCTCGCCGACCAACGTGACCCCGGCCTCGGCCAGGGCTCCCATCTCCTCCACCGGCACGTACTTGATTGCGGCGAGGATCTCGACATCCGCGCCGGCACGTTCCCGTATCTGCTCCAGATTTGCCGCGATCTTGGCGGGATCGAGGCCGTGGATCAGGCCCGGCATCGTCGCCCCTCCTCTTCGATCCAGGCCAGGCCCGCTTGGCGCCGGGGGTCGCCGTCGCGGCGGTGAGAGAAGAAGAGCTTCTCTTCGCAGCACGTGCAGAGGTCCGCGGACTCGATCTCCTCAACGCCCGCATCGCGGAGCAGTCGTCTTGCGACCTCGGGCAGGTCGAGCATGCGGTCGGCGGCAATGTCTGCGTCGATCCCGCTGAAGGCAGCCAAGACCTCCGGGCCCACCTCGTAGCAGCAGGGCCCGATCCCGGGCCCGATCACGGCGTGCGTGGCTCCCACCGCTTCGGCACCACGTCCCGCGATTCCGGCCGCGAGTCCCCGCCAGCCGCAGTGGAGCATCGCGGTTCCGCCCGGTCCCGCGACGGCCACCGGCAGGCAGTCGGCGACGAGGACCAGCGCCGCGGAGCCCGGCTCTTCGATCACGTGGCCGTCCGCCTCGACGTCGGCCTCGTCACGGGCCCGATCGGGAAAAGCGAGCTCGGCGCCGTGTACCTGGGGGGCGAGGGAGACTCGCTCGGCAGCGAGTCCCAGCGCGTTTGCGAACGGCCTCAGGTCGTCCTTGACCGAGCCCGCCGAGCGGGTCGAAAAGGCGACCTTCGCGCCGGGCAGCGGCGCCTCGAGCCATTTGACCCCCTCGGCCTCCCGCCACTCCATCAGCCGGCCGCCCCTCGGGCCGTCTGCAGCGCAACCTCAAGCTCCTGTTCGCGGCCGGAGATCTCGCCGTCGAGCTTGCGGATCAGGGCCTCGTTCAGCCCGCGGCCGATCGCGACGCCCTGCGGGATTCCGGCCGCTTTCAGGTCCTCGCCGTCGATCTCGAGCCTGACCGAACGCCACTCGAGCAGGTAGCGGTCGAGCCATTCCGCGCCCAGGGCCCGGGCGAGGACGAGCTCGACCGGATCGTGGCGGTCGGCCAGCTCGACGGCAAGAGACGGTTGCTGCGGGTGCGCCCCCGCCAGTTCTTGCTCTCCCGCCGGTGGCCCCAGCGCGGCCGCCAGAACCGCCTCGTCCAGCGGGGCGATGCCCTGCCAGGGCGGCGATGCCAGCAGCTCCGCAACCTTCGCCGCAAGGGCGGTTCCACCGGGGCGCGTCTCGACCAGGCCCCATCCCTCGAGCAGCTCGAAGCCGCGCGCCGCCTCCGGTTCGGCGGCGAGCCGCGAGAGCTCCGCCCGGCACCGCTCGCCGGAGACCGTATTCAGGTCGGTCACCCGCAGCAGGGCATCGGTCTTCTCCTCCAGGAGAAGGCCGAAACGGGACGCGTAGCGCGCCGCCCGCAGGGCCCGGGTCGGGTCGTCGACGAAGGAGCGCGTGTGCAGCGCGCGCAGCAAATTCCTCTCCAGGTCCCCCCGACCGCCGTGGGGGTCGATCAGCCCAACCTCTCTCCCCAGCGGTAGGGCCATGGCGTTGACGGTGAAATCGCGACGCCGCAGGTCGGCCTCGATCGTGCTCGCCGGCGAAACGTCAGGAAGCGCGCCGGGCCGCGCGTAGGTCTCTTCGCGTGCGCTGGCGATGTCGACCTCGTGCCCGTCGAGCTGCGCCTTGACGGTGGCGAAACGCTCGTGCTCGACCACCTCGGCGCCAAGATCGGTCGCGAGTGCTGCCGCGTCGCCGATCACGACAAGGTCGACGTCGGCGCGTCGGCGGCCGAGCAGCAGGTCCCGCACGGCGCCGCCGACGAGGAAGACGGGGCTCGACCCGGCCGCTTCGTGGACCGCATCCAGCTCCGGGTGAGCCTCTCGCAGCGCTTCAGCGAGGTTGTCGATCCGCACCTCTGCCATCGGGCGAGCCTACGCCCGAACGGGGATGCCGGCAGCGGCGAGGTGCTGCTTTGCGTCGCGGACCCGGTGGGTGCCGTAGTGGAAGATCGAGGCGCAGAGGACGGCATCGGCGCCGCCCTCGGCAATCGCCTCGCCGAGGTGATCCAGCGTGCCGGCGCCGCCAGAGGCAATCACGGGCACCGGCACGGCGTCGGCGACGGCGCGGGTCAGGTCGATGTCATAGCCGTCGGTCGTGCCGTCGCAGTCCATGCTGGTCAACAGCACCTCCCCCGCTCCGCGATCGGTTGCCTCCTTTGCCCAGGACACGGCGTCGCGGCCCTCGACTCGCTTGCGACCGCCGTTGACGTAGACGCCCCAGCCGCCCTGCTCGCGTTTGGCGTCGATCGCGATCACGACGCACTGTGCCCCGAAGTGGTCCGCGAGCTCGGTGAGCAGCTCGGGTCGGGCCAGGGCCGAGGAGTTGACCGAGACCTTGTCGGCGCCGGCGTCGAGCACCGCTTGGGCGTCCTCCACCGAGCGGATGCCGCCGCCGATCGTGAACGGGATGAAGACGTTGTCGGCCGTACGCCGCGCCAGCTCGACGATCGTGTCGCGCTTCTCGTGCGAGGCGGTGATGTCGAGGAAGACCAGCTCGTCGGCGCCCTCGGCGTCATAGCGCTCGGCCAGCTCGACCGGGTCGCCGGCGTCGCGCAGGCCGACGAAGTTGGTGCCCTTGACGACGCGGCCGGCATCGACGTCCAAACAGGGAATGACTCGCTTCAGGACCATCCATAGAGCGTAGTCGGGCGCGTTTGTTAGGTATACCCGGACAAACGCGCCCGAGTTGCTTAGGTGCGGTGAAGGGCGGCGATGGCATCGGCGACGGTGAACCTGCGCTCGTACAGGGCTCGGCCGACTATCGCGCCTTCGACATTCGGCGCTGCTTGCCGAGCGAGGGCTTCGAGGTGCGAGAGGTCCCCGACGCCGCCTGAGGCGATGACGGTGGCGCCGGTGGTTGCGGCGATCTCGTTGAGCTGATCGAGGGCTGGGCCCTCCATCGTTCCGTCGACCTCGATCGCGGTGCAGAGGAATCTGGCCACACCTCTCTCGCTCAGCGCCGCTACGGCCTCGACCACACTCTCCTCACCTGCCGCAGTCCACCCCTCCAGGGCAACGCGACGGTCCCGGGCGTCCACCGAAACGACCACGTGCTCGTCGTGTGCGGCAAGCATCGAGTCGAGGAACTCGGGATCTCGCAGTGCCGCCGTTCCGATCACGACCCGTTTTGCTCCTGCGTCGAGCACAGCGTTGACCGCGTCGGCGTCCCGCAGCCCGCCCCCGACCTGAATGGGGCACTCGACCGCCGCCGCGATTCTCCCCACCGCCTCCAGATTCCGGGGCTCCCCCGCCTTCGCTCCGTCCAGATCGACCACGTGCAGGAACTCGGCGCCTTCGTCCGCCCAGCGGCGTGCCGCGTCGACCGGGTCGGCGTCGTAGGTCGTCTCGCGCTCGTAGTCGCCCCGCAGCAGCCGCACCGCCTGGCCGCCGCGGATGTCGATCGCCGGGTAGAGGATCACGCCGGCGTTGGCGCCGTGGCGCAGACGCCGGCGAAGTTCGAGAGCAGGCGCAGTCCTGCGGCGCTCGACTTCTCGGGGTGGAACTGGACGCCGAAGACGTTGTCGCGCTCGGCCGCGCAGGCGAAGCGGGCGCCGTAGGCGGCGCTGCCGAGGAGGTCGTCCCGATCCGGGCTGGGCGCGAAGGAGTGGACGAAGTAGAACGGCGTCTCGCTCTCGATCCCCTCGCCGAGGCGCGACTGCTTCTCCCAGCGCACCGGTGACCAGCCGATGTGCGGGACCTTCAGCCCGTCGGCCTCGAGCTCGGCGACGCCGCCGGGCAGCATGCCGATTCCAGCGGCCCCGCCCAGCTCGGTGGTCGACTCGAAGAGCAGCTGAAGGCCGAGGCAGATCCCCAGGATCGGCACACCGGCGTCGCGCCGCTCCACGATCAGGTCGTCGAGCCTCAGCTCGCGCACCCGCTGCATCGCTCTCGGAAACGCCCCGACCCCGGGCAGGATCACGCCGTCGGCGGCCCGGACCGTCTCCGCCTCGTTCGTGATCGTCGCCGTCGCGCCGACGTGCTCGAGCGCCTTCTCGACCGAGCGCAGATTGCCCATGCCGTAGTCCAAGACGCATATGCATGCGCCGCCTCCTCTGCTCCCGGCCGCCCGCGAAGGATCAGATATGGACGCGGGCGGCCTCCCGCGTCCGGGGGCGGCGCTGTCGGCGCTACTCATTGAGGGTCCCCTTGGTCGAGGGTACGCCGCTCTCCTCGGGGTCGACGGAGACCGCCACCCGCAGGGCGCGGGCAAATGCCTTGAAGCAGGCCTCGATCATGTGGTGGACGTTGGTTCCGCGGCGCACGGTGACGTGCAGGGTCAGCTTGGCGCTGTTGGCGACGGCGCGAAAGAACTCCTCGGCGAGCTCCGAGTCGAAGCCGGCGATCGAGGTGGTGGGCAGCTCGGCGTCGAAGACGCACAGCGGCCGGCCGGAGATGTCGAGCGCGCACTCGGCCAACGACTCGTCCATCGGGATGAGCGCGGAGCCGTAGCGCCGGATCCCGGCCCGATCGCCAAGCGCCTCGTCGAGGGCCTGGCCGAAGACGATGCCGACGTCCTCCACGGTGTGGTGGGCGCCGGTATCCAGATCGCCCTTCGCCTCCACAACCAGGCCGAGCCTGCCGTGGCGGGCGAGCAGGTCGAGCATGTGGTCGAGGAAGCCGACGCCGGTCTCGGCGCGCGACCCTCCCCCGTCCAGATCCAGCGAGAGGCTGATCTGGGTCTCGGCGGTGCTGCGCTCTTTCTTCGCGGTTCGGCTCATCCTCTAATCATCGCCGACTCGCCGTGGATGGGAAATCCCTCGGCGCCGGCAAGGGTCTCGACGTGTGGGGCTAACTTCGCCGCCGCGGCCGCCGGCACCTCCACGCTGGCGATGCTGCGCCGGAACACCCCCGGCCCCAACGGCCCGGAAAAGCGCCCGGCGCCGCCGGTGGGAAGCACGTGGTTGGAGCCCGCGACGTAGTCCCCGAAGGCGGTAGCGCTGCATGGACCGACGAAGACGCAACCGGCGGTCCGCACGCGACCGGCGAGCGTCGCCGCCTCCTCGTCGAGCAGCTCCAGGTGCTCGGGGGCAAAGGCATCGGCAAGGTCGATCGCCGCCCGGGTGTCGGGGACCGCGACGAGAGCCAGGGGCGAATCGCCCAGGCCCGACCGCTCCGCTGCGATCTGTTCGGTCGCGTCGGCCACTGCGTCCAGCACCGACCCGTCGACCGCGACCGCCAGCAGGGGGCCGTCGGCACCGTGCTCGGCCTGGGCGCAGAGGTCGAGCGCCGCCCACCGCGGATTGGTGCCCTCCCCGGCGACGAGCATCAGCTCCGAAGGGCCGGCGAGGGAGTCGATCCCGACGCGCCCCGAGACCGCCCGCTTTGCCTCCCTCACCCAGGCGTTGCCGGGGCCGGCGACCACGTCCACCGCGTCGATGGTCTCGGTGCCAAACGCGAGCGCGAATACGGCCTGTGCGCCACCCATCGCGTAGACCTCGTCCAGTCCACAGAGGGCGGCGGTTGCGAGCACCAGTGGATGGAGCTCGCCCCCGGGGCCCGGTGGCGAGGCGAGCGCGACTCGCTCCACGCCCGCGACCCGGGCGGGGATCGCGCCCATCAGCACGCTCGACGGGTAGGCGGCCCTGCCGCCAGGGACGTAGACGCCGGCCGACCCGACGGCGACTTCACGCAGCGTGACCGACTGGCCCTCGGGCAGGTCGACTCGCCTGGGCTCGGCTCCGATCTGTGCCTCGGCCACCGCGCGAACGTTTCCCGCGGCGAGCTCCAGCGACTCGCGTATACGGGAGTCGAGTCCGGCCAGGGCGTCGGCCAGGGCGTCGGCGTCGACGCGCAACGCCCGCGGAGCACGCTCGGTCGCGTCGAAGCGCGCCGTCAGGTCGAGCACGGCCCGATCGCCCCCCCGGCGAACTTCCGCTTCGATCTCACCCACGTCGACCCGGCCCGCCTCCCTCACCGCCCAGGCGCGGATCGCGGTGGCGGTCTGCTTCGCCCCCTCCCACTCGAAGCGCCGCTGTCTCATCGCGCGGCCGCCTCGCGCAGCCTGGTCGTCAGGTCGTCGATCTCCTCGGCGCGCAGCTTGTGCGCCACCCGGTTCGCGACGAAGCGCGCCGTGCACTCGAGGATCTCCTCGCGCACCTCGAGGTCGTTCTCCTCCAGGGTGCGGCCGGTCGCGACGAGATCGACGATGCCGTCGGCCAGGCCGATCAGCGGCGCCAGCTCGACCGAGCCCTTGACCTCGATCGTCTCGATCTGACGGCCGGTGGACTCGAAGTGCCGTTCGGCGATGCGCGGATACTTGGTCGCGATCCGCGTCATCCCCAGCCGTCGCTGCGCCTCGCCGAGCCGTTCGTCCCCCTTGCGTCCCGCGAGCACCATCCGGCAGCGACCGTAGCCGAGGTCGAGCAGCTCGTAGACCATCCGGTCGGACTGCTCCAGCAGGACGTCCTTGCCGGTGATGCCGACGTCGGCGGCGCCGGCCTCGACATAGGTGGGGACGTCCGAGGGACGCATCGTGACCAGGGTGATCTCCTTGCCGGGGAAGATCAGCGCCCGCGACTCGCTGCGCACCGCCGTGGTGTCGACTCCAGCGGCGTCGAGGATGTCGAGGGTGTCGCCGAGCAGGGCGCCACGGGGGACGGCCAGCTTCAGCGGTCCCTCCGGCTTGGCGGCGGCGGTGCCCGCGACTTCGACGCTCACGACGGCGCTCCCCGCCGCGATTCCTCCTCGAGCTTGGCGACGTGGACCCGCTCCAGGTAGAGGGCGAAGCCGGCCGCCGGCAGATCGACGCCGAAGCGCTCGAGCAGCGCGTCGTAGCGGCCACCCCCGCCGAGGACATGGCCCAGCGCCGGGTCGTAGACCTCGAGGATCGCGCCGCTGTAGTAACCGAGGTCGCGCAGCAGGCCGAGGTCGACCTTGACGCGGCTGGCGGCGCCGCACTCTTCCAGCGCCTCGAAGGTCTCGCCGATTCGTGCCGTGGCGCGCTCGACCGCGGAGCCGCCGAGCTTGCGCGCCTCCTCGAGCACCTCGCGGCCGCCGCGGAGCTGGGAGAGGGCGACGCAGGTGTCGACCTGCTCGGCGGAGATGCCGGCGCGGGAGAGCTCTGCCTCGAGGCCGACCAGGTCGTGTGTGGCGAGCCGCGCGAGGATCGCGTCGCGCTCCTTGCCCTCGAGGCCAAACTCGGCCAGCAACTGGCGGAAGAGGTCGGCGTCGCCGAGGCCGATTACCGCCCGGTCGAGGCCGGCCGCGTCGAGCGCCGCCTCGAGCACCTCGACCACCTCGACCGTCCCCCCCGGCGCCGGTGCGCCGATCAGCTCCACCCCGGCCTGCGCGAACTCGCGCATCTGACCGCGTTGCGGTCTCACCGCGCGGAAGGCGTTGGCTAGATAGCAAAAGCGCAGCGGCCCTTCGGCATCGGCGTAGCGCGTCGCGACCAGGCGGGCGATCGGCACGGTCATGTCCGAGCGCAGGGCAAGCAGCTCGCCGCTCTCGTCGAAGAAGCGGTAGGCGGAGTCCGCCGTCCGCCCGTCGCCGCGCGCCAACACCTCGTCGTACTCGATCGCCGGCGTCGCCACCTCGCCGTAGCCACGGCTCTCGAACACCTCGATCAGGGCGAGGTGCAGGCGACGCAACTCCCGCATCTCGTCGGGAAGGACGTCGCGCGTCCCAGGTGGGATCGGGTGGATCATCCGTCTGACCTTACGAGAGTGGGCGCGAAAAGCCTTTTACGCGGGGATCTCTGCAGAGACCCGTTCGATCCGCGCGCCGAGCCCCCGCAGCCGCTCGTCGATCGCCTCGTAGCCACGGTCGATCTGGCGGATGTTGCCGATCTCAGATGTCCCCTCGGCGGCCAGAGCGGCGATGAGCATCGCCATTCCCGCCCTGATGTCGGGGCTCTCGACGCGTTCGCCGTGAAGCCGGCTCGGACCGCTGACGATCGCCCGGTGGGGATCGCAGAGCGTGATCCGAGCGCCCATCGCGACCAGCTTGTCGACGAAGAAGAGGCGGTTCTCGAACATCTTCTCGAAGATCAGGATCTCGCCGTCGGCCTGCGTGGCGAGGGCGAGGGCGATCGAGGTGAGATCCGCCGGGAAGGCCGGCCAGGGCCCGTCCTCGATCTTGGGGATCGCGTCGCCGATGTCGGCCTTGACCCGCAGGCGCTGCTCGGGCGGGACGATCACGTCGTCGCCGTCGATCGTCGACTCGAGCCCGAGCCGGCGGAACTGGCGCCGCACCATGACCAGGTCCTCGGGCGCGGCGTCGCGGATGCGCAGCTCTCCGCCGGTTGCCGCGGCCAGAGCCATGAAGCTGCCCACCTCGATGTGGTCGGGGGAGATCGTGTGCTCCGCACCCCCGAGGGTGTCGCGACCGTGAACCGTCATCACGTTGGAGCCGATCCCGCTCACCTCCGCTCCCATGCTGCTCAGCAGGCGCGCCAGGTCCTGGACGTGCGGCTCGCTTGCCGCGTTGGAGATCGTCGTCGGACCGGGCGTCAGCGCGGCGGCCATCAGGGCGTTCTCGGTGCCCATCACCGATGGCTCGTCCATGAAGATCGCGCACGGCTTCAGACCACCGCCTGGCGCCTTCAACTCGATCCAGCGGTCGCCCGCGACGCTGGCGCCGAGGTCGCAAAAGGCGTCGAGATGGGCGTCGAGGCGGCGGCGGCCGATGAAGTCCCCTCCGGGTGGCGGCATGCGTGCCTCGCCGAAGCGGGCGAGCAGGGGGCCGGCGAGTAGAAACGATGCGCGGATCCTCTTGGAGAGCTCCTCGTCGACTGTGACGTCAGAGACCGAGGCCGCGCAGAGCCGCAGGCTGTTGTCGGCGACCCAGGCCGCCTCGACGCCGAGCCGTTCGAGCAGGGCGATCTGCGCCTCGGTGTCGCGGATCCGCGGCACCCGGTGCAGCAGGAGCTCCTCCTCGGTGAGCAGGCAGGCGGCGAGGATCGGCAGGGCCGCGTTCTTGTTTCCGGCCGCCGTCAGCTCACCTGAGAGCGGCGCGCCCCCGTCGATTACGAACTTCTCCATGATCCGGTTAGGGTACTGCCGCAATGAGACGCGGCTGGAAGATCCTCATCGGCGTTGGCGTGGTGCTCGTGATCCTGATCGGGGTCAATGCCTTCGTGATCGAGGGGGAAACGAAGTCCGCCGGAGTCACCGAACCTGGCGGCCGCCTCATCAGCCTGCCGGGCGGAGACCTCGAGGTGGTCGAAAAGGGCCCGCGCGGCGCCAGTCCAATCGTCCTCGTCCACTGCTTCACCTGCGCGATCAACTGGTGGGACGGGATGATCCCGATCCTCGCCCGTGGCCACCGCGTCATCGCGGTCGACCTGCTCGGCCACGGCGGCTCCGAGAAGCCCTCGTCCGGTTACTCGATCGAGAACCAGGCCGACCTGGTCGCAGGGGTCCTGGGCAGGCTCGGTGTCCGTGATGCCGAGGTGGTCGGTCATTCGCTCGGCGGTCCGGTCTCGATCGCCCTCGCCGAACGCTCACCGGAGCTGGTCGATCGCCTCGTGACGATCGACAGCGTTCCCGACAGCAGCTACGGCGACGTCGGCTTCATCGGCGAACTTCCCTTCAAGCCTGTGATCGGCGAGACCCTCTGGCGGATCAAGCCGGATTTCTCGATCAAGGACGGCCTCGAGGTTGCCTTCGCCCCCGGCTTCGAGGTTCCCGACGCCTTCGTCGAGGACGTCAAGCGGATGACCTACAGCGCCTACACGGGCTCTCACGACGCCTACGACGACTACACCGGAGAAAAGGCCCTGCCGGAGCGAGCGGCCGCGACCGGAAAGCCGACCCTGGCGATCATGGGGGCCGAGGAGCAGATCGCCAGCGACCCCAGCGCCTCGTTGGCCGCGTACCGTGGCGCGGGCGCCAGGACGAAGTTGATCCAGGGTGCCGGCCACTCGCCCAACGTCGAGAAGCCAGCCGAGACCGCGGCCCTGGTCCTCGCCTTCGACGCGGTGAAAATGCCTGCAAAACGGGTAAAAGCAAGGCGTGCCGCGCAAGACAGATTGCAGAAATCCGATGCCGTCCGAGGGCAACCGTAAAGTCGAACCTATGTTCGATACGAAGAAATCACTCAGCACCCACGTCGCCGACGCCGCAGACCTGATGATCGACTTCGCCACGCTTGGGGAGTACGGGCTCGAGCCCGTCAATCGTCCGGCGCAGCCCTGCGAGGGTCGCCGCCGCGGTGGCAGCCTGCGCAGCACCGGGTCCTGGAGCTCGGCGATCGACCGCTTCGCCACCCACGCCTAGCCAGAGCGACAAAGGGCCGCCCTCGAGGGCGGCCCAGAGTCAGAAGAACCGGCGGCGACCTACTCTCCCAGGGGGTTGCCCCCCAAGTACCATCGGCGCAGAGTGGCTTAACTGCTCTGTTCGGAATGGGAAGAGGTGTTTCCCACTCGCTATGCGCCACCGGAATTTTGCGAGACCGCGGCCCCGGTGGAGCTTGAAAACTGCACAAGACCAAGAGGTAAAAAAATAAATATCCGTCAAGCCCTCGACCCATTAGTACCGGTCGGCTGAGCGCATCACTGCGCTTGCACCGCCGGCCTATCAACCTGGTGGTCTACCAGGGGTCTTACTCCCTCGAAGGGATGGGAGAGCTCATCTCGAGGACGGCTTCCCGCTTAGATGCCTTCAGCGGTTATCCGTTCCGTGCGTAGCTAACCTGCGGTGCCCTTGGCAGGACAACAGATACACCAGCGGCACGTTCATCCCGGTCCTCTCGTACTAGGGATGACTCCTCTCAACTCTCCAACGCCCACAGCAGATAGGGACCGAACTGTCTCACGACGTTCTGAACCCAGCTCGCGTACCGCTTTAATGGGCGAACAGCCCAACCCTTGGGACCTACTCCAGCCCCAGGATGCGACGAGCCGACATCGAGGTGCCAAACCG
>DASSXC010000074.1:0-2090 GCA_035704205.1 Solirubrobacterales bacterium
CGGACGTCCCAGCGGAATCGTCATCCGCGCCATCTGTCGCATCTGCTCCGGAATACCCAGAGAGACCTCCTCGCCGCTCTCTCCCGCGGCCTGCATCGTCTCGCCCTTCTCCTTCGCCTGCGTGAGCCGCGTCTCGACGAAGCCGAAGGCGACCGCGTTGCAGTTGATCTTGAACTGTCCCCATTCCTTCGCGACGGTCTTGGTGAGCCCGGTGACGCCCGCCTTCGCGGCCGAGTAGTTGGCCTGGCCGGCATTGCCCATGGTGCCCGAGATCGAGGTGATGTTGACGATCTTCCGGAAGACCTCATTGCCCTCCTGGGCGTCCTGCTTGGCGGCCTCGCGCCAGCTCGGGGCGAGGGCGCGGATCACGCGGAACGGCACGATCGTGTGGATGTCGAGCATCGCCTGGAACTGCTCGTCGGTCATCTTGTGGATGACACCGTCCCAGGTGTAGCCGGCGTTGTTGACCACGGCATCCACCTGGCCGAAGGCGTCGATGGCGGCCTTGACCATCTCGTCCGGCATCCCCGGCTTGGTCAGATCGCCGGCGAAGACGGTGGTCTCGCCGTCGATCTCGCTGGCCGCCTGCTCCGCGACGTCCCCGTCGAGGTCGTTGATCAGCACCTTGGCCCCCTCGCTGCAGAACAGCTCGGCCGCGGCGCGGCCGATTCCTCGCGCCGAGCCGGTGATGATCGCGCTCTTTCCGTCAAGCAATCCCAAGGTCGTCGCCTTTCATGCGAGGGTGCGCGAGAGCGCAGCCCGTTTGTGCGGGTGAGGCGGGGATTCTTACCCAAACCGGTAGGTGGCGATCCCATGCGCGACGACCGTCCCAGCGGGGTCTGTCACCTCGATTTCGCAGAAGCTGAGCCGGCCGCCGCGCTTGGCCACCCGCCCCGCGGCCCGCAGGTCCACGCCGCTCGCGGCGGAGGCAAAGTTGACGGACAGCGAGACGGTGGAGCCGGCCGGGTTCTCGGGCACGTCGTCGGTGGCCCAGGCCGCGGCCATCGCGGCCGTGTCGACCAGGGCGCCGATTGCGCCGCCGTGAACGACGTCTCCGATGGTCGCCAGCTCGGGCTTGAACGGAAGCTCCAGCACGGCCTCGTCGGTGCCGAGCGACACGACCGCGATCCCGAGCTGGGCCGCGTGCGGCGAGTTTGGAATGAACTGCTCGATGATCTCGCGGCGCGTCGGCATCTGCTCAGAAGCCGAGGATCGCAGGGCCGAGGGAGAGGAGGTCGCGAGGGTCGACGCCGTGCTCCTCCTCGAACTTGTGCTGGAGCCGGTCGTCGAACAGCGCGAGCAGGAGCTCCTCGCGGCTCGAGCCGAACTTGCAGGCGGCGTTGTCCAGGGCCTCGAGTGAGAGGTTCTGGAGCGCGCCGGTGATCCCGCCCACATCGGGGAGGTCGCGGTCGTGGCAGGGATCGGCGATCTGGACCGTGTCCTTGGTCGAGTTCGCGTAGGCGATCCCGTAGCCGCCTGCCGCGAACAGGGCGACGATCACCGCCGTTGCCACGGCGGGCCGGGCGAGTGCGGAGGCCGCTCGGCCGACACCGGTCAGGAGGAGCAGCGCGGCGAGCAGGGCGAGGATCGAGGTGACGATGAACGCCGGCCGGAACGCCGAGCGGACGGCGCTGGTGACGACGTCGTCGAGGCGATCGCCGAGATGCCCCAGCTCGGTGGCCTCATCCTCGCCCAGGTCGCTTTGGGCCTTGGTGATCGCCTGGTGCAGCTGGCCGCGGGGGTCATCGGTGTTGATGCTGCCGAAGAGGTCGGGGGCGATCTCGATCTTGTCCTGCGGCGGCAGATTCGCGTCGAGGACGACCGCGGTGCCCTGCTCGCGCGCGGTGTCGATCGTCGAGGTCAGATGCGAGGAGATCAGCGGCGCCAGGGCCGCCAGGGCGATGGCGATGCCGGCGTGCCTGATTGCAAGCAGACGAGCGACCTCCCGGCGATTGCGCTCTGGGAGGAGCTCCCCCGAGAGCGAGGTCAGGGCCAGCCCCATGCCGGCGCCGGCCAGGACCTGCGGGATGACCGTCCACCAGGCCGAGGCGCCGGGAAGGAGGGCGAGGCACGCGACACCGCCCGCCACG
>DASSXC010000075.1:0-6567 GCA_035704205.1 Solirubrobacterales bacterium
GCCCTGCCCTGGCCGAAGCCGCCATCAGGCAGGCGACCCGCCCGCGCCCCCGGCGCCTACGTCCTCCTGCGCGACGGCGAGCCGTTCGTCTACGTTGAGCGCGGCGGTCGCAGCATTCTCCGCCTGAGCCGGCTGAGCGATGCCGATCTGGCCGCCGCGATGCAGGCCCTCGCCGATGCGGTCTCCGCCGGCCGCCTGCCAAAGCTCGGGGTCGAGAAGCTCGACGGCGAGCCGGTGATCGGCTCCGGCCACGAGGAGGCCCTGCTCAGCGCGGGTTTCAGCCGCGGCCCGCGGAAACTGACGGCGTCGGCCGGGTGAGCTTCCGGGTGAACCCGGATGAAATAAATCAGCCGGTTCTTTGATCAGGGGGCAGACGGGTCGATCAGTCGTCCATGCCCTCTCTAAGACAGAAGTCCAAGCCAGCTACGACCACCTTCATCATCCTGGGGTTTGCCGCCGCTCTCCTCGCCACGATGGCGATCCGCCCGCTCGCGAGCCTCGCGGCGCCGGTCGAACCCGCGGAACCGCCGCAGCTGGTCTTCGAACCGGACCACTACGACTTCGGCCTGCAGCCGCTCAACTGGGGTTCGCAGCAGACGAACTTCCAGCTCCGCAACGCCGGCAGCGAAGCCATTCAGGTGGGGTATCCGCAGATCAGCGGCCCCGGTTCGAACGCCTTCTGGACCGGCAACAGCAATTGCTATGGAGCGGTTCTCCAGCCTGGTGAAGTTTGCTACGCCCAGATCTATTTCGGGCCCAACGAGGCGGCCGAGTTCACCGCCCAGTTCAGCGTCAACGTCGGCGACTACTCGTTCAGCGCCGCCCTGTCGGGTACCGGCGGCCGGGCCTCGCTCCAGCCCGATGCCGCTGCTACCGACTTCGGCGTCGCCAGGGTCGGCTCGGCCGGTACGACCCGCGAGATCGAGATCACCAACACCGGCAATATGCCGGGGGGTGCGTTTATTGCTGTGATCGCCGGGGGTGCGATCGGCAGCTTCCAGATCCTCGACGAGAACTGCACCGGCGTCGAATTGATTCCGGCGGCAACCTGCACGCTGCAGGTTCGCTTTCAGCCGGTCAGTGAAGGCGTCAAGAAAGCGATGCTCGGCCTCTTCGGCGAAGGCGAGGGTCCTTCGCCGATCATCCTCACCGGTGTCGGCGCCGCACCGGATCCGGCCCCGGCGGAGAGCTCGAGCTCGCAGGCCGGCGGCGTTGCAGCGGCTGCCGCGGACCAGCCGAAAGCCGCAAAGCGCAAACCGAAGGTCCGCCGCCACACCAAGCGCCGCCGTCTCTCGGTTCAGGGCGCCCGCCTCGTCCTCAGGGCTCCCTGAGGGCGAGGACGGCTAGCGGCTGCGGCCGAGGCCAACGAGAAGCCCGACCCGATTCGCAACGGCTTCGACGGTGTCGGGGGAGACCCGGCCCAGCCTTCGTCCGAGACGGTCCGTCGACGTCGAACGAACCATCTCCGGCATCGCATAACTCACTCGCTCGAGGCCTCCTTCGGGAGGCTCGACGCGAACGTGAAGCTTGTTGCTCCGGTCGGTCGTCGTCAGCGGCACGGAGATCACGAGCCTTGCCGCGGCTCGATTCATCGCCTGAATGGAGACGACCAGCACGGGCCGTCGACCCCCCTGCTCATGGCCGATCACAGGGTCCGGATTGCCGACGTACACTTCGCCCCGTTTGACCGCGGGTCGCTCAGCCAGCATCGGGCGGCCTGTCGAGAGGAGCGTCGAGCCAGTCCCTCATTTCCTCGTGGATCTCGTCCCCATGCTTCCGGTAGGACTCGTCCATCGAGTCGAGAAGACGTCGCTCCTCCCATAGGTCCACGGCCGCGTCAACCATCTCGATCACGCTCATCCCCTCTAGTCGGGCCTCCTCGGCGAGCCGTTGCTGCGTGCTTCGCCTCACCCGGATCGTGGTCGTCTCGACTTCCGCGATGGGTCCAGTCTACAGATCTGTATACATCGATTCCTGTTTTCATTCCCTCTCGAGATCTCAGGCGGCGATTCCCCCCGGCGGGACAAAAAGCCGCTTGCCGCGATAATCCATCTATGACGGAGCTGGGTGAGGAGAGTCAGAGCCCGATCGAGCTCCTGCGCAGCGTGCCGCTCTTCGCCGACCTCGAGCAGGGAGAGCTGAAGAGCTTCTCCCAGGTGGCGGTGCCCCGCTCTTTTCCCGCCGCGACCCGGGTCTTCCACGAGGGCGACCGTTCCGACGCCTGCTACATCGTCCGCTCGGGCAGCTTCCGGGTCACCCGCGAGCACTCCGACGGCCGGGCGATAACCCTGGCGACGCTCGGCCCGGGCGACATCTTCGGCGAGCTGGCGATGCTCGACGGCGAGGTCCGCTCGGCAAGCGTCGAAGCGCTCAGCGACGGCGAGCTGCTGGCGCTGCCGGCCGGCGAGGTGCGGTCCTTGCTGTCTCGCCACCCGGAGATCACGGTGAAGCTGATCGCCGCTCTGGTTCGCCGCCTGCGCACCGCCAACGAGCGGATCTCGCGCCAGTCCTTCCAGACGGTCCCCAGCCGCGTCGCCGGCGTCCTCTCCCAGCTCGTCGTCGAAGAGGCGCCGCGAACAGCCGAGGGCGGCGAGATCACGATCCGCATGAACCAGTCCGACCTCGCCCAGCTCGCCGGCACCTCGCGCGAGAGCGTCAGCCGCTTCCTCGCCGACCTCGAGCGTGCCGGCATCGTCCGACCGGGCCGCGGCCGGGTGACTGTTCTGGCGCCCGACAAGCTGCGCAACTACATCTTTTGAAATGACGGCGTCATTGGCGTGAGCGAATTCGCGAAGCTGCGCGAGCGGATGGTCGAGCGGCAGCTGCGGCGTCGCGGCATCTCGGACGAGCGGGTGCTGGCGGCGATGGGGGAGGTGCCGCGGGAGGAGTTCGTGCCGCAGCGCTACCGCGGTCGTGCCTACTCCGACTCGGCGCTGGCGATCGGCGAGGGGCAGACGATCTCCCAGCCGTGGATCGTCGCCGCGATCTGCCAGGCAATGACGCTGGAGGGCTCGGAGAAGGTGCTGGAGGTGGGATCTGGCTCCGGTTACTCGGCCGCCGTGCTTTCCCGCCTTGCGGCTCACGTGATCGGGATCGAGCGATACGACTCGCTGGCCGCTGACGCCCGTCGGGCTCTCGACGGCCTCGGCATCGGCAACGTCGAGCTGCTCGTCGGCGACGGCAGTCTCGGTCTGCCGAGGCGCGCCCCTTTCGACGCCATCGCCGTCCACGCCACCGCGCCTGCGCCACCGCGATCGCTGCTCGGACAACTTGCCGACGGCGGTCGGCTGGTCGTCCCAATCGCCGCCGACAGCGTCGATCTGCTGACCGTCTTCGAGCGCCGCGGCGAGGAGCTGCGCCGCGAGGAGATCGGCCCCTGCCGCTTTGTGCCCCTGATCGGTGAGGAGGGCTTCGGGCCGGGTTAGTGGCGCAGCGTGTCGCGGCCGCTGTGCCCGATCAGGCTGGCCTTGTCATGGCCGATCAGGACGTCGGGGCCCGGAGATCCCTCCAGCTGCTCGACCGAAGGAGAGATGTGGCCGGGGGTGCAGGGGCTGCCGGCGCGCCTCACCGGTCCGCCGATCCTGGCGCTGACACCCGGCGTGAAGCGGAAGAAGTTGGCGTTGTCGTTACCGGCGCCGCCGATGAACTCGTCGCCGTCGCAGGGGTCCCCGCCGACCAGCACGTCGGAGCCCGGTCCGCCGATCAGGGTGCTCTTGCCGCTGTTGACGGGGACGTGGAGGTCGGTGCGGGCGCCGATCAGGGCGTCGTCGCCGCCGCTCCCGTCGAGCACATCCGGGTCGTCGTCGTCGCCGGCCTCGATCACGTCGTCGCCGGGCCCACCGTCGAGATCGTCGGCACCGGGCCCGCCGTCGATCCGGACTTCTATCGTGGCGGGGACGTTGCCTTCGACGTCGACCGAGTCGTCGCCGCCGTCGACGTCGACGAGGATGGTTTGGATGCCGGCCGGGCAGACAGCGGCTCCGTTGCTCACCTGGCAGCCCTGGACGTTGCCGGCTGGGAACGCCTGGCCGGCGTTGGCGACGATGAAGCTCGAGTCCTGAAAGGTGATCGTCACCGCGTCGTCGGCCGAGTAGCCGTGCACGCTGAGCGCGCCGCTGCCGTCGATGCCGTGGACGCTGGCGACGGTGGGGCCGGCCTCTCGCCCCTCGGTCTCCTCGCAGGCCTCGGCCTCCACGCCGTTGTCGCAGCTGGCGCCGTCCGGGCCGCCGTAGAGGAGGTCTGAACCGCCGCGACCGTCGAGCTCGTCGTAGCCGGCGCCGCCGTCGAGCCGGTTGTCGGCGCCGTCGCCGACCAGCTCGTCGTCGTAGCCGGATCCGATCACGTCCTCGGTTCCGGGCGCGATCCGGTCGCGCCCGTCGCCGTAGGCCGAGCCGTCGGAGAGGTCCACGCTGACCGACTCGGACGCGGTGGAGAAGGAGGCGATATCGCGCTCGCCGGCGCCTCCGTCGAGCTGGTCGAAGCCGATGTCGCCGCGCAGGACGTCTTCGTCGCCATCGCCGCCGGAGATGTCGTCGCGACCGTGGCTGCCGTAGAGGCGGTCCGTGCCGCCGTCGCCGTCGAGCGTGTCGTCGCCGAGGCCCCCATCGACGAGGTCCTCGCCGCTCCCACCACTGAGCGGATCGTTGCCCCGTCCTCCGTAGAGCCTGTCGTCACCACCTTCGCCGTCGATCTCGCGGTCGGTCGCCTTGCCGGCGTAGAGCGCGTCGGCGTCACCGCCGCCACGCAGGCTGTCGGGTCCCTTGCCGCCGAGCAGTGCGTCGTCCCCCGGGCCGCCGTTCTCGTGGTCGGGGCCCTTGGCCCCAAACAGCCTGTCGCTGCCGCCGTCGCCGAAGAGGTCGTCGCCGCCGGTGACGCCGAGCAGGACGTCATCGCCCGCACCGCCATGGAGCGAGTCGTTGCCCCGGCCGCCGCTGAGGACGTCGTCACCACCTCCACCGCAGATCGTGTCGTTGCCGTTGGGCCCGCCGGAGATCCTGTCGTCGCCACCGCCACCGTAGATCACGTCGCTGGCCTTCTTGCCGACGATCGTGTCGTTGCCGGGCGTGCCGACGATCGTCGCGTGCCTGCCGGCGCAGGAGGCCGCTGAGGCCTGGCTCGGGGCGGTTGCGAGCAGCACGGCCGCCGCTACGAGCGCCACGGCGCAGCGGGACGAGGCCGGTTTGGTCGAGTTCGCCATTCCGTGCCTACATCGGCCGGACCGGCGAGCGGTCTAATCGTGCAATTCAGCAGCCGACCGGATTTGGATCGGCGCGGTCCCTGAGGACGTCGTCGTCGCCACCACCGCCGCAGCTGATCAACTTGTCCCGTCTGCCGTCGAGTGCGTCGATGAAGTCGTTGCCCCCCTTGCCGAGGAAGGTGTCGGCGCCGAGGTGGCCGAGGAAGCTGTTCTCGCCGCCATCCCCGATCAGGACGTCGGGGCCGTCGGATCCCTCGAGGCTCTCGTTGTCGCCGCCGACCCGGTCGAGTCTGCCGCAGCCGCCGGGTCCCCCGGTCCCGCCGAGCTGGACCGTCAGCGAGGCGTCGGAGCGTCCGTAGGAGACGGTGTCGTCGCCGGGGCCGCCGCTGTAGTCGTGGCCCTGGCAGACGGCCACCGAGGAGACGAGCAGGTCGTTGCCGGGCCCGCCGGCGAGCTGATCGCCGCCTGGATCGGCGTAGAGCACGTCGCTGCCGGCGTTGCCCACCAAAGTGTCGTTGCCGTTGTCTGGGCCGTTGTAGTTCTCGCCCGCCTCGAGCACGTCGTCGCCCGGGCCGCCGCTGAGCGAGTCCGAGCCGGCGTTGCCGTTGGCGCGCACCTTGACCCCGGCGGGCACACTTGCGTCGATGTCGATGCTGTCGTTGCCGCCGTCGCCGGTGACGACGACCAGGCCGGTCGCGGTCGCGGTCGGGCAGGTCGCGGCGGTGCCGTTCGCCTGCGAGCAGCCGTCGCCGGCGAAGACGCCGGCGTCGTCGCTGACCGTCCAGCCGTTGTCGAAGACAACCCGGATGTGGTCGTCGGCGTTGTCGCCCTGGACCACGAGGCTGGAGCCGTCGAGGCCCTGGTTGAGGATCACGTAGGTGCCGTCGCCGGGCGGGGTCTCCTCGACTCCGCAGGAGTGCTCGACCGAGAACTCGTCGCAGTTGTCGGTGCCGGCGCCGCCGAACGCTTCGTCGGGACCGCCGGCCCCGTCGAGCTCGTCGTTGCCGACCCCGCCGTCGAGGCGGTTGGCGTCACCGTCGCCGACGATCTCGTCGCCCTGGGGCGAGCCGACGACGTCCTCGAAGCCCTGCAGGGTGTCGTGGCCGTCGCCTTTGGCCCTACCTGCGCTGAGGTCGACGATCACGCCACTGCGGGTGGCGCTCGAGTAGGCGACGATGTCCTGAGCGCCGCCCCCGCCGTCCAGCGTGTCGGTGCCGCTGTCGCCGCGGACGATGTCGCCGTCGCCCTCGCCGCCGTCGGCATCGTCGATCCCGGTCCCGGCGAGGACCGAGTCGCTGCCTCCGCCGCCGTCGAGAGCCGGATCGTCTCCAGCGCCGCCGTCGATTTTGTCGTTGCCCTCGCCACCGTTG
>DASSXC010000076.1:0-5670 GCA_035704205.1 Solirubrobacterales bacterium
CGGCTCGGAACATTACGCGCAGCCAGTGTCGAGCCTCGACCAGATATGACCCCGGCCAACGAACTCGCCTACAGAATCGGTGCTGCCGCGCGACGCCCGGCAAGCTGGCTGCAGCTGCTCAAGTTCGGTCTGGTCGGTTGCTCCGGCTACCTGATCAACCTTGCCGTCTTCGTCGTCCTCGCCGACAACCTCGGCATGCACCACCTCGCTGCCGCGATTGGAGCGTTCTGCGTTGCGTTGGCCAACAACTTCCTCTGGAACCGGCACTGGACCTTCGAGCCCGGTGACGGCCACGCCGGATTCCAGGCGGCGCGCTTCTTTGCGGTCAGTTTGGCGGCGTTGCTGATCAACCTCGCCGTGCTTGAAGTGCTCGTCTCGGGAACCGCGATGGGTGACCTGCCCGCCCAGGCGATCGCTGTCGCGGTTGCGATGCCGTTCAATTTCCTCGGCAACAAGCTCTGGACCTTCGCCTAGGGGAAGCCTTCGGAGAGGTCCTTCTGTCCGACGACAGGTGCGAGAGTTGCGGCGCTGTGTCTCGTCGATCGAGGGAGGAAGTCCGTGGAGAGTGAGAGTCGCCAGTCCTGGCTGCTGATCGCCATCGCCGCACTCGGTTTGGCGCTAGGGGTGATCGCCCTGGTTGTCGCCTTCGACGCGAAGAGCGCCAGCGACGATTCGGCTACCAACGCGTCGGTCGAAGAAGTTTCCAGCGAGCTTTCCAACCTGATCGACCGCCTTGGCATCGCCGAGAAGAGCTTGACCGGCGAGCAGAAGGCACTGCAGGGGAAAGCCGACCAGGCGGCCCAGGAATCGCGCAGCGCCGTGACCAACATCTCCAGGCGGCTCAGCAAGGTCGAACGACAGACCAGGACGCTGAAGGCGAGCCAGCGGAACACGACGGCATTGTCGAAGCGCGTCGGCTCGCTGGAAGATCAGGTGGGCGCGATCGACTCCCGGCTGACCGCGCTGAATCAACGCGTGACGAAGCTGAGCAAGCGCGTCAACTCCACCGGGGCCCAGGCCTCGGGAGGCAAGGCGGCCCCGTAGGGTCGGCGGCTACCAGTCACCCTCCAGCCAGCGCAGCAGCTCGGGAACCAGCGCCTCTAGATCAGGTGCGTCAGAGGTCAACTCGGTGTCGACGAGCTGGATCGCCGCCCCGAGGCCAAATGTGGCCCGCCGCGGATCTCCACCGAGCCAGGCCTCCAGCCTGCTCTGGCGGAGATGGTCTGTTCGGAACTCGAGCAGGGCCGAGCGGGCCGCGGTGGGATCGGTCTCGGCCATCGCGATCAACACCTCCAGCCCGGCTCGGACTCTGGACTCGGGGGGCGCCTCCACGGTGGCGACCTCCGCTCGCTTAACAATCCCTTCGTCTAGCCGCCCTTTTTCCAGTAGGGCGGTTTTCGTACCCTCTCTCATGTTGGGACCTCCCTTCAGGTCTCGGCCAGGCCCCGGGGTGTCGCAAGCGCCGCCGGGGCCCGTTTTTCTCTTAGCGGCTCACGCTAGGCCCGCGTCCGGACGCAGAAGCGTCCAAATACCTCTCATCAGCCACATTTCACACTTTTTTGACACTTTCGTCACGCTTTTGCATGTCACTCGAATACTTCAAGGCATCTGACCATTGATTTCCAGCATAGGACCCCACCGGCCACGGGTCAACGTCCGTGGCACACTGCGACGACTATGAGCAGCGCAAAGCCGAGGTACCACCCAGCCGCGATCGAGCCCGCGCGGCAAGCCGATTGGGCCGATCGACGCGCCTTCGAGACGCCCACGCCGGCGCCCGGACAGCCCGCGGTCTACATCAAGCCGTCGAGCCCGTTCACCTCCGGCAACCTCCACATGGGTCACGTCCGCGACTACTCGATCGGTGACGCCTACGCCCGCTTCCGCCGCGCCCGCGGCGACGCGGTGCTGTTCGGCTTCGGCTTCGACGCCTTTGGGCTGCCGGCGGAGATGGCCGCGATCGAGCGCGGCACGCGGCCGGCGGAGTGGGTCGAGCGCTGCGGCGAGCGGATGCTCGCCCAGATGAAGCGCCTCGGCTTCTCCTTCGACTACGAGCGGGCCTTCTACAGCTCCGACGAGAACCAGTACCGCTGGTCCCAGTGGCTCTTCCTGACCCTGTTCGAGGCCGGGCTGATCTACCGCGACAACGCCACCGTCGACTGGTGCGATACGTGTCAGACGACGCTGGCCGCCCTGCAGGTCGAGGACGGCCGCTGCTGGCGCTGCCACGACAGGGTGCGGCTGATCCGCCGGCCGACCTGGTTCCTGCGCCTCTCGCCCTACCTCGAGGAGAACGATCGCAACCTCGAGGGGCTGACCGATTGGGACGAGCTCTCGCTGAAAACCCAGCACTACATCCTCGGTCGCAGCGACGGGGTCGAGCTCGACCTCGCCGGCGCCGGGACGGGGGGGATCGAGGTGTTCACGCCGCATGCGGATGCCCTCGGCGAGGCCCGCTTCGTCTTGCTCTCCCCGCGCCATCCCGATATCGAGCGCTGGGTGGGCGATCCGACGGTCGCCGCGCAGCTCGACGAGCTGCGCTCAGGTGGTTGGGAGCGCAGTGCTCGCGACGCCTCCGCGGTTCCCGTGATCGACACCGGGTCCGATGCCGAGGTTGCCGGCGGTGGCCGGCTGCCGATCTTCGTCTCGCCGATCGTCGATGCCCGTTACGGGCCGACCGCGGCGCTGGGCATTCCGGCGGTGGACGAGGCCGACGAGGCGATCGCGACGCGATTGCCGCGGACCGCCGGGGAGCCGCTCGGCGGCGGATCGGCCGCCGATTTGGCGCCGAGCGCCGCGACGCGCTACCGCGCCTACGACTTCTCGATCTCCCGCCAGCGCTACTGGGGCACGCCGATTCCGGTCCTGCACTGTGCGGAGTGCGGCGTCGTGCCGGTGCCCCTGGACGACCTGCCCGTCGTCCTGCCCCGCGACGTCGAGCCGAGCGGGGAAGGCAACCCGCTGGCCGAGCGCCCCGACTTCCTCGATGTGTCGTGCCCGCGCTGTGGCGGTCCGGCCCGGCGTGAGACCGACACGCTCGACTGCCACTTCGACGCCCTCTGGCTCTGGGTGCCCGCCGCCGTCCCCCCGGAGGACCGCGACGAGCAGATGTTCACCCACCCCGACCTGCGGCGCTGGCTGCCCTCCGAGCGCCTGGTCGCCGGCAACGACAGCGGTGGCTTCGTCTTCGACCAGCGGGTCGTGACCAAGGCGCTGCGCGACATCGGCCCGTTCGCCTTCCTCGCGGACGGCGAGCCCTTCGCCGGCTGCCTCTTCCACGAGATGGTGATCGCCGACGGGCGCAAGATGAGCAAGCACCTCGGCAACGTGGTCGACCCCGACGAGCTCGTCGCCGAGCACGGCGCCGACACCGTGCGGCTGGCCGTCCTCTACGCCGCCGGGCCGGCCAAGGCGCTCAACTGGACCGACGGCGCTCTGCGCTTCGCTTCACGCTTCCTGCGCGGCCTCTGGGATTACACCCACGAGCGGGTCGCCGCCGCGGGCGGGGCGTCCGACGATGCCGAGGCGGCGGCCGACACGGCGTTCCTGCGCGAGCGGCTGGGGAAATGGTGCGACAACGGCTTGGAGCGGATAACCGCCGATCTGGAGGAGCTGCAGATGCACAAGGCGGTGCGCAACGTCACCCGCCTGCTGGAGCGGATCAAGGACTACGAGAAGCGGGTGCTCGAGCGCCGTGGCGAGCTCGGCCGCGAGGACTTCGAGGCGCTTCTGGAGGCTTTGACCCTGCTCGCCCGCACTCTCTCGCCATTCGCTCCGCACGTCGCCGAGGAGCTGCTGGTCGCGCTCGGGCGGGATCCCTCTGTAGGATTTCCGGGACGGGGAGAGACTCTGTCCCTCTCAATGGCCAAGAATAATTGATCGATATGTCCGCATCTGCTATACACCGCCGCCCATGATCAGGCGCCAGCACGGAAAGCGCAGGCGGAGATTTGCCAAGGCCGGGGGCCTTCCCTCGCTAGCTGAGGGCGTTGAGGGGCGATGAGCCTCTCGGCCGACCAGCGCACCCGCTCCTGCGCGACGGAGCTGGTCTGCCACGACTGCGGGATTCGACTTCCCCTTCTCGATACCACCTTCAGGTGCATGGGTTGCGGCCAGACCCTCGACGTCGACTACGACTACGAGCTGGCCAAGACGCGCGTCGCGGAGCGGCCGATCGGCGAGCGCGAGCTGAACATCTGGCGCTTCGAGGAGCTGCTGCCGATCGTCGACGCAGGGGCGCAGCGCCGGGTCGGCCGCTACAGCGGCCGCACGCCGCTGATCCACGCCGACCGCCTCGGGGCCGAGCTCGGCCTGCGCAAGCTCTACCTGAAGGACGACAGCACGCAGCGGCCCAGCCTGTCCTACAAGGACCGCGTCGTCTCGATGGCGGTCGCGCGCCTGCTCGAGCTGGGCAAGGAGGAGATCGGCTGCGTCTCCACGGGCAACGTCGGCACGGCGGTGGCCTCGCTTGCCGCCAAGGCGGGCGTCACCGCCTACGTCTTCTACCCGAGCAATCTGGAGCGCGGCAAGGCGCGCGCCTGCCGGGCGCTCGGCGCCGCCGTGATCCAGCTCGACGGCAACTACGACGAAGCCAACCGCGCCTGCCGCGAGCTGGCGCTGGCGACCGGGGTCCAGTTCGCCAACATCACCCTGCGCCCGTTCTACGCCGAGGGGGCCAAGACGATGGCCTTCGAGGTGGTCGAGCAGCTCGATTGGGTCTCGCCCGACCATTTCGTCATCCCGGCCGCGGGCGGGACGCTCTCCTCGCGTGTGCACAAGGGCCTGGGGGAGATGGAGAAGGTGGGGATGGCGGAGACCGCCGCGACCAAGATCCACATCGCCCAGCCCGAGGGCTGCGGCCCGATCGCCACCGCCGTGCTCGACGGCAGCGGCGAGATCAAGGAGCAGCGGCCGAACACGGCTGCCCACTCGCTGGCGATCGGCGCCCCGGGAGACGGCCCGCTGGTGGTCGACGCGGTTACCTCGCGCGGCGGCTCGGCGGCCACCGCCACCGACCCCGAGATCTTCGAGGCCCTCGACCTGCTTGGCGCAACCGAGGGAATCCTCACCGAGCCGGCGGGCGGCACCACGATCGCCGCCACGATGAAGCTCGCCGGCGAGGGCAGGTTCGGCCCCGACGACACCGTGGTCGCGGTGATCAGCGGCAACGGCTACAAGACCCTCGACGAGCACCCCGACAAGCCCTGGCCCGAGATGGTCACCCCCGAGGTGGAGGCAATGGAGGAGACCCTCTCCCAGTTCCGTCGCTCAGGCGCCCCACTGCCCCACTGAGTTTTCAGGAAGGTCGGCGGACCTCGGGATGCACTAGCTCGGCAGAAGCTCCTTCAGCTGACTGTCTCCACCGTTGAAGTAGCTCGAATGCGTTTGCTTGATCGTCTCAAGCGAATCCGCGCTCAGCAGGACGATGTCGAGCTTTGCCTCTGCGGCGTTTGCCCGCTCTGCCTCGGCGTAGGCCGTTTGAGCAGCGTCATAGTCGGTGCCAAAGCGCTGCACCCCGGTCTCGCCGGTAGCCAGGTCATAGGTGACCAGGAAGTGTTCGATCTCGTCAGGGCTCATTCGTTGCGCTCTCTAAGAGAGTATCGACCGACCTCTCTAGATCCTTCACGCGGGCAAGCAGCACACGATCGACCTGCAGACCTTGGTCCTCCT